>JBKJQT010000015.1:0-3979 GCA_046593855.1 Candidatus Nitrotoga sp.
GCTGAAATTGTGCTATTTCTGTTTTGGCTGTTTCCAGTTCCAATTCAGCCGAAATAACCTTTTCTGCAAGCTTAGCCTGATCACTCACCAGACGGGTAAGCTCCTGGTCTAAAGTGGGCTTCATTCAGGTGTTTTCCAACTGAGCGTAAATTCTTTAAGTTGCTCCCACGCGGCGAGATCAATTTGCTCTTTATTACCGATTCCTAATTCCTTCAATTGCTCCAACGCTCTAGTTTCGCCTTGCTGTCCGGCCTTGCGATACCAAGACACAGCCTGCTGTTCATCCCATGCAACACCTTGGCCTTTGCTGTACATCAACCCCAGATTGAATTGTGCTTCTGCAAGTCCTTGCTCTGCAGCTTTGCTGTACCAAAATACCGCCTGCTGATCGTCCTTGATAACGCCCTGGCCTTTGCCGTACATAATGCCTAGCGTGTATTGCGCTCGCATATCTCCCTGCTCCGCAGCCTTTAGAAACCAACTTACCGCCTGCTGATCATCTTGGGTAACCCCCAACCCATTGTTGTACAAGAATCCCAGATTTAATTGAGCCGTAACATGCTTCTGTTCTGCAGCTTTGCCATACCAGAAAGCAGCCTGTTGATAATCCTGTGTAACGCCTTGACCTTTTTCATACAAAAATCCTAGATTGAATTGTGCCTCCGCATGCCTCTGTTCTGCAGCTTTGCCATACCAAAATGCGGCTTGTTGATAATCCTGGAGCGCGCCCCGTCCTTTACTGAACGTGGCTCCCATTGCATATTGTGCCCGCACATGTCCCTGCTTAGCGGCCTTGAGACACCAAAACGCGGCCTGCTGGTAATCCTGTATAACGCCTTGGCCTTTACTGTACATAGATCTTAGTTCGTATTGCGCGCGCGCATGTCCCTGCTCTGCCGCCTTCATATACCAAAACTTAGCCTGTTCGTGGCTTTGCTCAACCAATTGACCACTGTTGTACATGGCTGCCAAATTGAATTGCGCTCGCGCAAGCCCTTGCTCTGCGGCTTTGCGATACCAGGATGCAGCAAGTTCGTAGTTCTGAGCAATGCCTTGACCTTTCTCGTACATATATCCAAGAGATTGTTGCGCCCATGCATTTCCTTGCTCTGCACCCATGTGGTACCAAGACATGGCCTGCTCATAGTCCTGTATAACCCCTTGCCCGTTGTAGTACATGGTACCTAGAGCATATTGTGCTCGTGTGTGTCCTTGTTCTGCGGCCTTGAGATACCATAGTCGTGCCTGCTGGTAATCCTGGATAGCGCCCTGCCCGTTGTAAAACATTGCCCCCAGATTATATTGCGCCTGCTCAAGCTCTCCTTCTGCAGCCTTCTGATACCAATGAAACGCCTGCTCATAGTCTGTTTTGACCACTTCGCCGAGCCAATATAGCCTACCCAAGTCATTCCATATTTCAGGGTCAATTTTATTTTGGTTGGCTATACACCAGTCGAAGGCCAGCTTAGCGTAATGCTGAGCGTGTTCCTTGTGAACGGGAAAGCTCCGCCCACCATTGTGAAGAAGGGATAATGGGAAATAGGCTTTGCCATATCGTCTATCCGCCAATTGTTTGAAGGCATCCAAGGCATCTTTCAAATCGTCTAGATCACTGCGTGTCCAGACGATACCAAAGCCGGATTTATCGCCAAGCTCAGTAATATAGTTATAGGCTTGCCGTGCTTGGAGATAAAACGCGTCGAGGTCCTCTGCCAGTGACGGATCTTTACTACTCATAACTGCCGCCATTCCTCGCGCAACAAGGCCGCGTTGCTCTATATGCACAACGACTTCCTGAGTAGTTAATTTGGCTAGAAGATTTTTCCGTTCGGTCATAAACATTTACTCATCAAGTGTACGTTTAAAGTGTAGATTGATTATTTTCAATTTTCACTGTGTGTTATGCAAGAACCCAGAGATAATTCTTAAATATGGCTTCTGACCGATATAATTTTCGGCTGGATTAATCGTTGCATGACCACACATCATCTTTCCCATGTTGATAGGCACAACCTGTTTCTTTCGTAATTATTTCGTGATTATTGATAAAACTCAATTTTTCCTGTGTGAGTGTCATACATGCCACCCACATTTGCTATCTGATATTTCTCCAGCATCTCTCGTAAAACTTCACTCCGGTGTTTAATGTTGGCAATTGTCAGAAATACATTGGCCATTGCAAAATTCTCTACAAATTCTGAATTTTGAGAATTGCGATTTGATGTTGGCTCGCGAACGCGTGCCACTGCTAGCTTAAGTTTGTTAACTAAAGCGGTAAAGCTACCAAACTTAATGCCGTCGCATGCGGCCATAATCGCGCTACAACCACTATGTCCTAATACAACGATTATTTTCGCTCCAGCGACTTTACACGCAAACTCCATGCTGCCAAGAATATCTTCATTAACGATGTTTCCTGCTATCCGAATGCTGAAGAGATCTCCTAAGCCTTGATCAAAAATAAGTTCAGCCGATGTCCTGGAAGCGATGCATCTCAGAACTACTGCAAAAGGAAATTGGCCTTCTGAAGATTCTTTCAATTGTTCTAACAGATCGCGATTGATTGTGAGATTTTTGCAAAACGTTGATTTCCCTCTTTAAGAATTTGAAATGCCATCTCCGGTGTTAGAGATGATTGAGTTTCTTTGGTATGCGTTCTCATTTAATCTCCTCTAAATAAATACCCTACTAACTTATACTTGATGAAGACACACTACATTAACAATGCGTAAAGTGTTAATTCAATTTTTATTCTTGATCGACTTTTGCAGGATAGCTCCCCCAAATTTCAGCTAGTTGCCAACTACCCCCACCGATAGCTTGATCCCGCATTCGCGCTCAATCAACTGCATTACGACGGTCCGGTTTTACAGCGCAAATTCCATCTTCAGCTGCACCTGTCACTTGTCGCAGATGTTTTGCCGAACCAATCTCTCTTGTGCGTCAGTCGAGCGGCGCCCATCGCCATCACGTCTATCATGTGGCGTGGGTTTGTTGGTGTCCATTTTTTTAGCTTACCTCTCCTAACAGTTCCTATTTATATCGTTCGGTTATAGGCTACAGTATCATGACCTCGATCAAGGGTGTCATGGTACCTTAACCTTTTTGGTTCCGTCTCATCCAGCTTTGGTACACCCTAAAGTAACGACAACATGACGTATCAGTCAACGAAGAGTAAAATACACCTTTAGATAGATAGTTGATTACGAATGTCCATTCAGTGGTTTCCCGGTCACATGGTTTCAGCGCGCAAAAAGGCAGCCGAGACCATGGAACGCATCGATATAATAATTGAAGTGCTGGATGCACGCGTGCCAGAAGCCGGCAGCAATCCTGTCATTAAAGAGCTGCGCTTGCATCGGCAACGGCCCTGCTTGAAAATCCTCAATAAAGCCGATCTGGCGGATCCTGCTGTCACTACAGCTTGGTTGAACTTCTACAATGAGCAAAAAGGAATTAAGGCCGTAGCGCTATCCTGCAAAAAACCGGGCGATGTCGCCAAGGTTCCAGGTTTATGCGAGATGCTAGCCCCGCATCGTGATAACAGACTTAAGCCCTTGCGCATGATGATCATGGGCATCCCTAATGTAGGGAAATCCACACTGATAAATGCTTTGCTGAAGCGTCGAGTGGCCGCTGTAGGCGACGAGCCGGCAGTGACCAAAAACCAGCAGGGATTCGACCTGAATGAACGGATGACGCTGATCGATACGCCGGGGCTAATGTGGCCCAAGATTGAGTATGACAGCGACGGCCTCATGCTGGCCGCAAGCCACGCGGTAGGGCGAAATGCCATAATCGACGAAGAAGTAGCCAGTTTTCTGGGCGACATCCTACTGGAACACTACCCCAACCTGCTTACAAGCCGTTACGGATTCTCCGTTGATGGTCTAGATGGTGTGGGCATTGACGAAGCAGTCGCAAAACGGCGTGGTTATCTGCTCAAAGGCGGTGTTCCAGACTTGGAAAAAGCCGCTCT
>JBKJQT010000312.1:0-4389 GCA_046593855.1 Candidatus Nitrotoga sp.
CCCAGCCGGCCGTCGTCACCCACGCCGGTACGCTTACTCAGCCACTGGTACTGAGCAATTTCGATGGCAACCCGTCGCTTACCATTGGGCAATCGCAGACACTGACCGTGGTAAGCACACCTGTAAAAATGTGTAAGCCCGGGACGAACAAGCAGTTGGAATGGCTGGACCAGGGCAATACCGTGGTGGGTGTCACGGGAGTGTTGACCAGCGGAACTTCCAGTAGCGTTCCCCCCGATGGCTATAGACTGACGCTGACCATGACCGGCATAAGCAACACGTATGCTGGTTCGAATGGGCCTTGCTCTGTCAGTGGGCAGAAGAGTTATACGTACACTGCGGGAGCCTTGATCGAAAAACAAACCTGTGTGCGCAGCCAGCCCGGCAATGGTTCGTGCAACGATAATACAGGAATAATCAGCTATGTCACTAAGCTCACCACCACCTACAACTTCTGGAATGCGACACATGGTGTCCCGGAACCAGGCACAACCTTCCTGTTTCTGATAGGCTTGTTGGGGCTTGGCTGGCTGCACATGACACAGAAGCGTCAGACCCTCGGTGCATCGGCCTAAGAACTTTATTCGGATATCGGATCGGCCCGTGTCGGCATCGCGACTGGGGACTTAGGTATAGCAAGTATTTTGAAATCGCTCATCCTTAACCCGGCCTCCGGCCGGGTTCAATTCTTACCACTCGCAATCTCATTTTCAATCTGGGCAGCTTACCTGCAGGCTGGGTTGCCTTTCCATGCGCCAGAAAATGTCCTCCTGCGCCGCCTTGATCTAGCAACAGGATGGCCGGGTGGCGGCGAATTTTTTCCGCAATTTATACTGGTGCTGCTGGTCGGGACGTTTTGGCAATCTTTCGCTCGTTGCCGATGGGCTTCGCAGCCGAGCCGCTCATGGGGTGTCTACCTTGGCGTAGCTTTAGTACTTGCCATCCTTTTTCTCAGCCTCAGGCATGGGATCACTGTTCGTTACGAGTTCTGGCCATTCACAGGGCTTATCGCCGGGCTGGCGCTGGGTAGTATTATAGGCTGGTTTACGGCTTTGCCATTGGCGGCATGGGTTCGGGCGAGCGAGCGCGGGCTGCCTGCGCTGTGGGGGGGCGCCGTTCTCGCTGCAATTATTTTCACGCTCTTGCCGCTAGATAGCCAAGCTTCACTTGGCCAAACGGCATTCACCCATTGGAATCTTCCGGATCGGGTGTATCAACTTCTTAAACCGGCCATGCTTTGGGGAGCTCTGGGTTTGGTCTGTGGATTTTCTGGGTACGGGCGGCAGGCACGAGTTTGGGGTGGCGCTGGTGTCTTTGGTTTCATGGCCTGCGCTTCCCTGGCCGCAGAGAATTTCCGGTTTGAGGATGTTGTTGAAGTCATGGCTTTGCTGCCGGGGTTGGCAATGGGCCTCTGGCTTGGCGAGCGTTCCCGGTTGGCAGGCGAGTTTGCGCGGACCGAGGCATCCAGCACGCTTGCGGCGGCTACCCTAGGCAGGGGTGTGTCGGCCCCCACAATTGCTAGCACGCACGTGGCAATCGCAAACAACTTCCGAGGCGGCGTTAGTGCTCCGGATGGAGGTCGCGCTACGCTGCCGCTGCGCACACGCCTCGATAATGAGTTCCGCAACGCACCCCATAATGTAAAAGTGTACCCACCGCATCCACTATCGTCCGCGGCACTCCTTGCTCGCCGCGCATTTGCGCTGATTGTGATCGGTGCGGTTGGGTGGGCGTTGTTTGATTTTCCGCGTTGGAACGTGCTGCTCGCAGGCGGGTTTGTGCTGTATCTCGCGCTGCTTTGGCATTATCCCAAGGCATGGTTAGTAATTGTTCCGGCAGCGTTGCCAGTATTTGATCTCGCATTCTGGACGGGTCGGTTTTTTCTCGATGAATTCGATTTGCTACTGGCGGTTACACTGGCAGTATTGCTTTGGCGTGCGCCGGTTAATAGCACTGATTCTGGCCACGCCGCCCCTCTCATGCTTGCTTCATTATTAATGGCTTCCATTCTGATCAGCGGATGGATTGGTTTGCTGCCGCTTCAGCCATTGGATGCCAATGCATTCACTTCCTATTTTAGCCATTACAACAGCCTGCGTGTGGCGAAAGGTTTTCTATGGGGCATGGTTTTGTTCGCTATGTTGAGGCCACACCTCAACGAGGTGCGATCAATGAAGTTGCTGTCAGCAGGTATGCTCATAGGCTTGGCAGGCGTAGCTATATCAGCGCTGTGGGAGTACTGGCGCTTCAGCGGTAGCAGTGCTCCTGATTATCGAGTGACTGCAACGTTTTCCAGTATGCATATTGGTGGCGGGCATATTGAGGCGTATCTGGTTTTTGCTCTGCCTTTCGCATGGATATTGCTTTTGCAAGAAAAAAGAATCTGGATTAAAGCAGTTGCCCTGGGCGTGTTTTTCCTTGCTATCTATTCTTTGATTACAACCGTAGCGCGAGGCGGAATCGTGGCTCTCGCGATAGTCTTCGTAGTGTTGGCTTTAGGCGTGTATCGAACCTTACGTGCTCGGGTGATGTCGCGAACTTTGCATTTTACGGCTAGTGCGGCGCTGATTGCAGGGGTCGTGCTGGTCATCGTAAGACTTTCGACAGCCACTTTTTTGCAGCAACGCTTCACTCAAACCGAAGCGGATGCACAAACTCGATTTGATCACTGGACCCATGTTTTGGGTTTGCTGCAAAACAATTGGGGTGAACGTCTTTTCGGTGCCGGGCTAGGCACATTTGCCGGGCGCTATTTCTATGACAATTTTGATTCGTCGTTGGGGAGTTATCTCTATCAAACCGAAGGCAGTAACCGCTACCTGAGTTTGAACTCGGGCGGCACGCTTTATATGGCGCAGAGTGTTGCGATAACGCCCGGTACGCCATATACCCTAGAGCTGGATGTACGCTCAAACGATGAGACCAAACGACTTGATGTACCTATCTGCGAGAAAAAATTGCTCAACTCCCATCTTTGTCAATGGCTGAGCGTACCCGTTGCATCGGGCAAGGGATGGCAGCATCAAAGCATTACTTTTTCCAGCGACCAAGTGGGGCAGGGTGCGTGGTGGGCTAGACGGCCAGTGCAGTTATCTCTCTTTAATCCACAAGATAAGGGTGTTGTGGATGTCGATAATATCCGCCTCATTGACCCTGGCGGTGCCAATCTCATCTCGAATGGCGACTTCGCGCAAGGAGGTGATTATTGGTTCTTTAAATCAGGGAACCACCTTCCGTGGCACACAAAAAATATGTGGATTCACTTGGCCTTTGAACAAGGTTTTGTGGGATTGGCGATTTTTTGCGTTTTGATAATCGTAGCGGTTTGGCGCTTGATGCGCGGTTCATGGTCAGGTGACCCCCTCTCAACCGTATGGCTGGCTGGAATAAGCGGTTTGCTTACGATTGGATTTGTGGATAGTTTGCTTGATACACCGCGATTAGCGATGTTGCTGCTGTTAGCACTGCTGGTTGGTACTTCATATTAAACATGGCGTAATGCACGTGTCGATGATCACTAAACAACGATCGGCTGAATTCCGCTCAATTACTAACCCGAATTATATTTTGGTATAGCCAAATTTTGTGGAAGGTCAAAGTCGTAGCCAAGTGCAATGACGATGGTCAGCAGAAAATAATTTAAAGCCAATCACCTATCAAGGTAGCTCTTCTTCTACCGGTACTGGCATTTGGCTTGAATCAACAGCTTCATCTACCCCCTTTTCGTTTGCCGAGCTGGGCTTAACGATTGGTTTTGATGAGGTTTGTTCGGGCAAAGGTTGAGCCTTATCAGTGAGCGGTTTTAAAGTGGGCAAAAGGTATTTTAAAACTTGCGTAGAGAGTGCAGAAGTGAACTGGTAGTTAGCCGCGTCCGCACCTGGCACAAATGCGGTTAGCGTCCCGAAGAATCGATCTCCGATGAAGAACACAAAAGTGGCGGAGCGGTTTACTGCATGGGATTCCTTGATAACACCGGCCGAGGAAAAAGTAACATAACGATGATCGCCGGTTCCAGTCTTGCCACCGATCGGGATCCAAGTACCATCTTCTTTCACAATTGAGTGGGCGAGTCGCGAAGCTGTACCTTTTTCAACTACTCCGGTTAATACGTCACGCACCACAGCGGCCAGATCGGTTGAGAACATTTTTTCCCCTCGATCAGGGATACGTTCCACAATGGTTTCAAAAGGCGTACCCGCTGCAAAATGCAGACGTTCGATGAGAATCGGAGATACTCGAACTCCATTATTCAAGATGATGCCCATCAGTTCGGCCAGTGCGGCAGGTCGGTCAGCGGAGCTGCCTATCGCCGTGGCCAGTGATGGTACAAGGGCATCGAAAGAATAGCCGAGGCGTTTCCAACTGCGATGAATCTCCAGAAAGGCTTCC
>JBKJQT010000067.1:0-2810 GCA_046593855.1 Candidatus Nitrotoga sp.
CAAAATAAAAAAATGCATCAGATACAGTTTTATGCCGGATTCGACACCCATATCAAACTCGGTAACGCTCACTTTTACAAGTGCATTGTCAGATCAAATTGAGACTAGTTCAAATGAAATTTGATGTACAAATGCTTTAATGTTCGCCGTGACCTACGGGTTTGCGCACTTTAAATTCCACACTATCTTCGGATGGGGTTTGGGTTTGGGTATGCACAGGCGGTAACTCACAATTAATTTCATAAGCCACGGTGCCTGCAGGATGCTTATAATCGCCGGGGTCTTTGTAATCGTTACGCGCAAGACCTTCGCGGATTTTGATGGTCGTAAACATTCCTCCCATTCCAGTGGGACCGAATTGCCCTTGACCGGTCATCATTGGTAAGGTGTTATCTGGCAAAGGCATCTTCATCTTCTCCATATCCGCCATGCCGCTTTCACCCATGCTCATATAATCAGGTATCAGCGATGTTATTCTGTCGACGAGTTTGCTTTGATCGACTCCAATCATCGTGGGCACATCATGACCCATGGCATTCATAGTGTGATGGCTCTTGTGACAATGGAATGCCCAATCACCAGGCTCATCAGCAATAAAATCAAACGCGCGCATTTGACCAACTGCGATATCGGCGGTAACTTCAGGCCAACGAGAATTTGGTGGCGTCCACCCTCCGTCTGTCCCGGCAACAACAAATTCATGACCGTGTAAATGTATCGGATGGTTGGTCATCGTCAGGTTACCTACACGGATACGGACTCGATCCCCTTGGCTTGCCACCATGGGGGAAATTCCTGGAGTAACCCTGCTATTAAATGCCCATAAGTTGAAGTCGAGCATGGTAGTAATCTTTGGTGTATAGCTGCCGGGATCGATGTCGAAAGCATTAAGTAAAAATACGAAATCACGATCTACCGCCATGAACTTGGGATCCTTTGGATGGGTCACCCAGAAGCCCATCATACCCATGGCCATTTGCGTCATTTCATCAGCATGCGGGTGGTACATGAAAGTGCCGGGTCGTTTGGCTTCAAATTCATAAACAAATGTCTTGCCAGGATTGATGCCAGGCTGGGTCAACCCTTTCACGCCATCCATACCGTTCGGTAACCTTTGCCCATGCCAATGGATAGACGTAAATTCAGGTAAACGGTTGGTAACAAATATGCGCACTCGATCACCCTCTACAACTTCAATGGTAGGCCCTGGGCTTTGGCCGTTATAGCCCCAAAGATGCGCTTTCATGCCGGGGGCCATCTCACCCACTACCGGCTCTGCCACCAGATGGAATTCCTTGACGCCATTGTTCATGCGCCATGGCAAAGTCCAGCCATTGAGCGTAACAACAGGGTTGTAAGCGCGTCCATTTTCTGGCGTTAATGGCGGCTGTGTATCAGGGGTTTCCATCGATACAATTTGAGGTAAGGCAGCCATTGCCACTGAGCTTACCGCTGCTGCTGATAAAGCAACCCCCGCCGCACTTGCTCCCAACAGGAAGTTACGCCTTGTGACCATATCTAATATCCTTATTCCTGGAATACTTGCTTAATGTCCCATGCTCATCTGGTTGTCCCTCATCGGTGAGCTGGTCTCACCGGAAAAAAAGGGCTTACCAATCAGGGCCATTTCTAAATCGCTTTGCGATAGCCAAAAATCACGCAGCGCTTCGATATAACTATTCACACTTTTGACTTGTAATTGGGCATTCACTAATAATTCAAACGCGCTGATCAACATGCCGTTGTAACGAAGCTTATTTTCAGCAGCAATGCGTTTGCGGATGGGTACAATCTCATCCCGGTAATGCTTTGCAATGTCATAATTTGAACGATATAGCTTGTAGCTTTGGCGCACCTCTGAACGTGCATTAACTGCAGTCTCACCAACAAAATTTATGGCTTGCATATAAATTGCTTCGGCTCTGGCTACCCGAGCGGTGCCCCAATCGAAAATGGGAATCTCAAAGGTAATCTCGAAGCCTTTCTTGTAAGGGCCTGATCTTTTACCTTCAAGCACGCGGGCAGGCCCAATTCCCAATACATTGATGAAGCGTGTGGCTTTGGTTAAGCCAAGCTGATTGGCCAGCGCTTCAACTTGTAATCGAAGGGACTGCAGATCAAGACGCTGATCCATGGCGGTTTGTTCAATGTTGTCTGAATTATCTACAGTTAAAGGTAAGTCCGGCAATCTTTCAGGGAGCGTGAATTGAGTCTGCTTGCCCCATAAGCCCATAAGTCTGGTCAACTCTTCATAGGCAGTAATCCTGGTCCGCTCTGCCCGAGCAACGCCCAGTGCAGCATCTGCATAAAACCCTTGTTCTCGTGCCAGGTCTAATTTTCTCCAATTGCCAGCTTTCACCATATTACGGGCCAGCTCTGCACTGGCTTCTGCCGCAGTTCTAACTTGTTGCATGTAATGCGTGCTTTGATCTGCAGCCACTGCCTTGAAATATGCTTTGCGGGTCTCATTAGCCAACCGCAATACTTCCATCGCAGTTTGTCGTTGTGTTTGCTCAAACAGTCGCTTTTCGATCTGAAGTGCTTTGGGCATGGTCAGCAAAGAAAAAATATTAAATGTGAATGACTGTTCGATCTCGTAGTTACCATTATTTTTGGTGTGCAGCATGGTAAAGCGTGGATTAGGTAGTTTGCCTGCCTGTACCAGATCTGCTTCAGAGATGCCTAAGTCATTAAATGCCGCCTGTAGACCTTTATTGTTGAATAAGGCAATCTGCACTGCATCATTTACCGTGAGTGGCTTTTTTAATAGCTCTTCAGTACGAGATTGCACTGAATCCTGGTCTTCTGCA
>JBKJQT010000083.1:0-12493 GCA_046593855.1 Candidatus Nitrotoga sp.
CCCACAAAGCTTCCGGATTACGCCGGTTGGTGAATGCCCTGAGCTATTCCCTATCCGGACTACTACTTGCATGGCGAGATGAGGCCGCCTTTCGTCAGGAAGTAATTCTTGCCTTCGTTCTTGTGCCGCTGGCCTTCATGGTGCCGGTGGACATGACCCAGCGGGTGTTGTTAGTGGCTAGCGTTATGCTGATATTGGTGGTGGAAATGATCAATTCGGCCATTGAAGCTACCGTGGATCGAATATCACTGGATATCCATCCATTGGCCAAGAGGGCAAAGGACATGGGTAGCGCTGCCGTTTTGTTGGTACTGACGAACGCCATTTTAATTTGGGCTATGATTTTGTGGTCTCTGAGGAAATGACAAATATGCTTGGGCAATTTGTGTCTTTGATCATGCGCTTATTGCGCAAAGACAGTACTTTGAGGGAATCTACGATCGATCAGACTCATCTGGGAGTGCTTGGTTTACCTGCTGATGTGGGCCTGTGTGGTACCGGCTTGGCAACTGTTTTGCTGGTGCGGGACGAGGCATTAGGCCAGTGTTGTGCACTCTCGTCAGCACGCAATTTCAGACAGGCAGGCTCGTTGGCCATATTGGCAGCGGGAGAGTCCGGCCAAAAATTTATGGATCAGTTCGCCGGCAGTCTTGATACTTCCGATAAAGACAGCTCTGGAGTACTGGTTTTTTTCCGTATTATTGATGACTGTTCCGAGATCATAGAGCGACAGGGCGCTAATCGCTTCTTTGATGAGATTGGTGTGTGTGGCGTGACAGCAAAACACACTTTGCTGATCCATGAGGGTCAGGCACTTTTTAATTGGCAGAACCAAGATATATTTATCAAACAGTGGCAAGCCTGGAAGGCATGGGCTGCAAATCATCGAGCTCCCATTCTGCTAATAATCAAAGATATTAACGGAGCTAATAGTTTTTTGCCATTGCTGCAAGCTTTGCCGGAGCTTGTACCCAACCTCGCCATATTGGATTCGGATTGCGGTGGTGGCTTGTTAACTATTGAACGGTGGGTGGGGCAGGGTAAGAGTGTACATCGGCAATTTGGCCTGAAATTGTCCCCACATGATAAATCTTTAAGTTTAGATGGCTCTGAAATGGATGCTAGAGGACAGGTAGCTTTTTATGCGCCTGACCAGGGGCGAGTCATAGCGACAGCAGCTACCGTGGCCGGAGTCAAAGGTGTGCCCGCAGAATGGACAGTGGTAAGTGACCTGTCTGATATGGAAGCGGCCTGTGATAATGCGGTGGCCGCTACCATCCTGTTGCATGCGGATGGTGACGAGGAGTTTGAAGCGCTATCGCGATTTGTCCATCGCATGCGCTCGTCCCATCCCCGTTCCCTGAAAATTATTGTGCGAGAGACTACCAACAAGCTTCGTTACAACAACGAGTTGATGCTCCTGCGTTTGGGAATTAACTCTTTATTGTACAAGGAAATGCCATTTTCTCGCGTAGTGCAGGTAATAAATGATATGTCTGACCAGATATTCAGCCGCCCGGTTGAAGATGAATATCTTCTTGCCGTGCAGGCCGCAGAGCCGAACGGGATTGCCGGTTACCTATCGCCGTCCACCTTTTGTCGCGAAGTGGAGGCAATGCTCAAGCGTTCCGAACGTATTGATCTGAGTCATAGCCTGGTACGCCTTCCAATTCTTTCCAGGGTGGCACAACTGGATGCTCTTCAGGCTTGCCAGGCACGAAGACTTGGCGATATCTTTACTGCCGATCAGAATAGTATTTATCTGTTTTTGTTTGCTTGCCGAGAGTCGGATGTGGATTCGACGCTCGATCGGCTTTTTTCCGTGCCTGTGACGGAGCTGTTTTCTTCCCATATTATTGAGCCGACACCAGAGTTGATCCGGGAATCCGTGAGTCAGTTGCGGCGAGACAACGAAAACTCGCCTATGTGTGACTACTCAGCGGTGCTCAAAGTCGATTTGCCGGCTCTGGAGGAAAAAGTCAAGCGTCCGCTCGCAACAACTGGCTTCCAGAAGGAGGTGGGTCAGATTTCCCCGGCTTCATCGTCTGAAATCACTGAGCTTAAGTTGATATGCCCAGTGGACAAGCGCCTGACCATGCGACCATTTTCCTTGCCGCGGCGTGCAACGACGGCCATGCATTCCACTTTGTCTGAACAAATTCTTTAACAATGCTTGAAAATTTTATTTTATCCCTCCTCTCAGGTGTGCTGTTAGCTGTAGTTGCCTATTATGTACTGAAGTACCGGCTGCTACGGCGCCTGTTCTTGCGTCAGCATCTGCGTTGCATAGTACCCTATAAGCCTAGTCACACCGAACGAGTGCCTGATGTGAAGGACTGATTCATGTTTAAGATCGCCATTGTTTCAGCTGCAGGCGGGGTGGGTAGATCCACCCTGACGGCCAACTTGGGCACCTTGCTTGCCCTGCGCGAAATTGCGGTTCTGGCTTTGGACTTTGATCCCCAAAACCTATTATCCACTCTACTCGGTAGTGATGAGGCTAGCCTAGGCGGGCTGCTGCCAGACTTTTTAACAAGGAAAGAGTTTGGCAAGAGTGCGCTTGTCAATTCAAATGAAGTGGCTTGTTTGCCATTTGGTCGGGCTAACGAAGCTAGCCTGGTTACTTTTGAGCAACACCTCCGTGCAGAACCCGAGTGGCTCAAGAAATGTATCGCTCAGGTTGATTATCAGCCAGGGGCTTTTCTACTAATAGATACACCCCGTCTGCCTTCTTTCTATGCACGCCAGGCCATGGTTGCAGCCGACCTGGTGCTTGCTGTGTTGGCTCCAGATGCTCGCTCCCTGGTTCTGCTACCAGCGGTGGAAGCTGCGCTATCCCGGTGTGCTCCAGGATGTCAGTCCATCTATGTGATAAATGGTTTGGATAGTACCCGGGCACTGCAAAGCGATCTATTGGCACAATTTCGGTCGACTTTACAAATGAGGCTATGTCCTTATCCCGTGCATCGAGATGAAGCGATTCCACGTTCTATTACAAATCGGGCGAACTTACAGAGCTTAAGCCCGGATTCTCTGGTCGCCCATGATTTGAACGGCTTGCTCAACTGGCTGCTTGCTGGGCCCGCAAGCAGCCTCGACGGAAGGGCGCAAGTTTGATACGCCCTGTTGTCCTTTGGGTCGCTCGTCATTTAGGTGTGTTTCGACCAGACCAACCAACCCTATGGCTGAAGCGATTGTTCTGGTTGCCGAATACTGATGAGTTGACTGAATTGGCGCATCTGGAGGTTAGATCGCGCACTGATCCGCTGGGCTGGTTAGCTGAGAAACTAGGAGTGGTTGATAAGCGTAGCGTCTGGCAGTGGTTGCTGTATTTATTTATATTCCCTCCGGGCCACGCCGCGCGCAGTGAAACCTCTTTGTGGAGTGCTTTGCTAACCTTGTCGTTTAACATTATCGGCCTGTTGTTTTTAACAGTGGAGTGGAGTGTACTGGCTGGCGTTCGAGCCCTGCGCTGGCTTAGGCAGCAGCTGCTTTCTTTCTTCCCGGCAGTGAACCACGAGGCAGTTGGTTGCCGCTTGGAGAGCTGGCTGGAGACACCGTCTTTTCGAAAACCTTGGCTACTGTGGTTGCTGGTTCTGTTTTCAACATTCTTTTTCTGGCTGGTAGCCACCACTCCCTTTACCTGGTTTGGACAGTTTTTATTCCTTGTCTGCTTATGGGGAACTGCATTATTCGTGCGGCGTATTCCCGGTAATCTGCCCGCTCTGATATTGATCGCCCTTTCAGTGCTTGCTTCATGTCGTTACGGCTGGTGGCGATTGACCCAAACTATCCCGCTGGATTCCGGCTGGGAGACTTTTCTTGCCATCGGTTTGCTCCTTGCGGAGATATACACTTGGCTGGTTCTTCTGTTCGGCTACATTCAGAATGCCTGGCCGCTTAAGCGGCACACCCTGAGCCTGCCATCGGATATTTCCTTATGGCCCAGTGTTGATGTCTTTATTCCCACCTACAATGAACCGCTCAAGGTTTTAGAGCCGACGGTTCTTGCAGCCAAGGGGATAGACTGGCCCAGTGATAAGCTCAATATTTATATTCTCGACGATGGGCGACGGGATGAGTTTCGTCGCTTTGCCAAGGAAGCCGGCGTGGGCTACATCATTCGACCCGACAACGCCCATGCCAAGGCGGGTAATCTGAACCATGCACTAAAATTGACCCACGGCGAGTACGTGGCCATTTTTGACTGCGACCATCTCCCTACCAATTCCTTTTTGCGGTCTACAATGGGCTGGTTTTTAAAGGATAAGCGTTGCGCTATGCTGCAAACGCCCCATCACTTCTTTTCCCCTGACACCTTTGAGCGCAACCTCGGCACCTTCCACCGTGTTCCCAATGAGGGCGCCTTGTTCTATGGCTTGATCCAGGACGGCAATGATTTCTGGAATGCCACCTTTTTCTGTGGTTCGTGTGCGGTGTTGCGTCGGGGGCCACTCGAAGAGGTGGGAGGGGTTGCCGTGGAAACGGTGACCGAAGATGCTCACACCGCCCTGAAACTCCACAGGCTTGGCTATACCACCGCCTATATTAATATTCCCCTGGCAGCAGGCCTGGCTACTGAAAGCCTCTCTAGCCACATCGGGCAGCGTATCCGCTGGGCACGGGGTATGGCGCAGATTTTTAGAATCGACAATCCATTCCTGGGTAAGGGGCTGAGCTTCTTTCAACGCATCTGTTACAGCAACGCAATGCTGCATTTTTTCTACGGCATTCCGCGTCTTATTTTTCTGACGGCCCCTTTGACCTATCTTTATTTCGAAGTTCATATAATCAGCGCGGCCGCTGCTATGCTTGCCCTTTATGTGTTGCCCCATATGTTGCAGGCCAATCTGGCTAATGCACATATCCAGGGATCACATCGGCACTCGTTCTGGGCCGAGGTATATGAATCGGTTTTGGCTTGGTACATCATCCTGCCCACAACTTTAGCCATCTTCAATCCGAAAGCCGGAAAATTCAATGTCACAGCTAAAGGAGGTCTGATCGAGCATTCCTTCTTCGACTGGGCAATTTCCAAGCCGTATATTGTGCTAGCTGCCCTTAATATTGTCGGGTTGACCATCGGTCTGGGGCGGCTTTTTTTCTGGAACACTTTTGAAATAGGCACGGTGTTGCTCAACCTGACCTGGACAATTTACAACCTCCTGATATTGGGTGCAGCTATTGGCGTCGCCACTGAAGCCAGGCAGGTGCGAGTATCCCACCGAGTATCTGCCAACTTGCTGGTGGTACTGCATTTTACGGATGGAAGCACCAAAATGTGTCGCACCGAAGACTATTCCATGACTGGCCTTGGCTTGCTACTCAACCGGGAATTAGAATTGCCGGTGAAAGAACGGGTTTGGGTTTCACTTTGGCATGGCGAGGTGGAATTCGCCTTTCCAGCAAGGGTAATTGCCAGTTATGGCAACAAGCTTGGCGTTCAGTTCGACAATTTGAGCATAGAGCAGGAAGCAAATCTGGTTCGGTGTACTTTTGCCCGGGCCGATGCCTGGAGTAATTGGTCGGACGAGCAGGGCGTGGATCGCCCACTACAGAGCTTCAAAGAAATCGCTATCTTCGGATTCAAGGGTTACCGTAGTCTGTGGCGTAATCTGGGCAAAAGTTTGGCACGGCAGCGTCAGTTAGTTCGGGGTTGGTTTGGGAGACAAATGATTTAATGGCTGTAGTTAGTGTAAATTTGGGGAGTCGATAGCACTCATGGGTTACTGGAGCATTTATTTTATTGCCAAGTTGGGCTTGTTTTACAGCGGATTTATTGGCTTTCACTGGCTTCTTAATCTTGCCTTCGCTATGGTGCTTGTGCTACCTCTGGCGTCTGATCGGCATCGCCTAATTCGCGTGATACTGGCGATACCAGTGGGGCTGGCCTTGCTGTACCATGATTCCTGGTTGCCACCGATTTCGCGCGTGCTTTCACAGAAGCAAGCTCTAACAGGGTTCGGTAGCGATTATTTGCTTGAACTTTTGGGTCGCTTTGTGAATATTTGGGTGATTGCTGTTCTGGGTCTCCTGCTGGTAGTTTATTTGCTGCTGCGTCGTCGTCTGCGGTTTGCCTCACTGGCTTTTATTGGCATCTTGAGCGCGCCCTTCGCTAGTCTGCAGGGTGGCAATGCTGTCTCAGATATTGTTCCTCATCCGACGTTAGCTCATGGAAGTACCACGGTTTTGCCTAAGCAGGAGCCAACCGCCCAGTTGGAAGCCTTTTACAACGTCGAACAGGGCAAACGGGTGAGTTTTCCATCTATTGCAGATTCTGTTGCGCCCTTTGATGTGGTGTTCCTGCATGTCTGTTCTCTTTCATGGGACGATATGGACTATGTGGGCGAAAACAACTCGAACCTGCTAAAACATTTTGACGTAGTATTTCGTCGTTTTAATACTGCCGCTAGTTATAGCGGCCCAGGTGCTTTACGTCTGTTTCACAGTAATTGTGGTCAGCTTTCGCACCGCAAGCTGTATGAAGTGGATGCATCCCAATGTAATCTTTTCCGTAATTTTGAGGCTGCCGGCTTTGAGGTACGCGGCCTGCTTAACCATGATGGGCACTTCGACCAGTTTGCACGTATTGTACAAGAGCCATCTGGTATCGGGGTAAAGCTGGATGACAATCGCTTCGCACCCGTAGTGATGCACAGTTTTGACAATACTCCTATTTATGAGGATTTCCCGCTACTCTCAGAGTGGTGGGCACGCCAGCCGCCATCAGTCCGGCCTCGAGCCTTGTACTACAACACCATTGCCTTGCATGATGGAAATCGTGTTTCTGGAGTTAAGTCACGTTCTAGTCTGGAAACTTTTAAACCGCGGTTGGATAAATTGATGTCGGATTTTGATCGTTTTATTACTTTCCTGGAGGGTAAAGGAAGGCCAGTGGTGGTGATTTTAGTACCAGAACACGGTGCAGCTTTGCGGGGAGACAAGGTGCAGATATCCGGTATGCGTGAAATTCCCAATCCCAAGATCACACTGGTGCCTGCCGCCATTAAACTTGTAGGCTTCAAGGGCAAGTCCGGGGATGCGCCACATCAACCCTTGCAGGTTGATAAATCAGTGAGTTACTTTGCGATTAGCACACTTCTTGCTGACTTTATCGCGGATAGTCCTTTTGCTGGAACTGGTGGCAAACCTCTGGCGGAACGGGTACAAAATTTGCCGAGTACACCTTTTGTGAGCGAAAATGAGGATATCGTTGTAATAGGACGTGATAACGGTTACCTGATGCGTTCTGAGGGCACATGGATCGATTATCAGCCTGGGTTATGATCAGAAGCGGGAGTAAGGCCTAGCCGTTATCGGCGGAAAGCGCACTGGTTCTGAATGAGTCTTAAACAGGTAGCGCAGGTAGATAAAAGTTAAGTTTGGATTATAGAAAGCTGTGCGATCCATGTTGTGATATCCACCAATGGCCAAGTGGGGCGTAACCTGATATTCGGTTTCCAGTCGCAGGGCATAGCCTTTTCCACCGCCGCCCCCTCCGGAGTAAAACCCAGGGTCAATGCCGTTGCCACTATTGACAGCATCACTTTGCAAAGCGCTGTCTGTTGGGTAATAAGGCATACGTTTTTCATAGGTCCAGGCGAAGGAAGCTGAACCTCGCACCAAATAGGAAAGCTTCCCGCTGCGACCTGCCCACTCTGTCGGCAGGTTCACTACAGTGTAGCTTTGTGGACTGTAGTAACCACCATGACCAAAAGTGTAGAAGGATTCGTTTTCCTTGTAGCGCCAGTGGGTCAGGGCTAGCCCCAGGTTGACCCACTTGTCTTCCCGGTGTAACACGTCCTTGTCTATGCCGATGCGCAGGGCGAGGCGATTGTTATCAAGAACATTTTTGCCCCGCAATAGTCCATATTCGGCGCTGGCGAAGGTATTAAATTGACCAAAAGTGTGGGCAACCCGACCGTTAACCCCGGTATAGGCTATACCCCCCCAGATTTCACCTGTAGCTGGATCGCGAGCGCCAGAATAAGCAAGCAGGCTGTTAGTTTGAGGACGACGGAAAATTTCAAGGGCGTAGTTCACTTTGTTTGCTTCCCAACCTTTACGAATGCCCCCGACCATATTCTGGACCGGAAAACCTATACCGATCATGCCCAAATCCCAGCGTAATGCATCACCCTCATAGCCTATACCGACCGAGGTACCATCTACTTTTTGCGCAAATGGTGGAGGGAGAGAGAAAGGCCTTACACCCAGCTTACCAAAGAGAGGGGCATCGGCTTGGGTGAGCTGGCCTGCATTGACACTGACCTGATCCACGTGGACAAAACCGTGCCCATCATAGCCCACCGGCCACCACCCGACTATTGGAGTCTCCGTTCCGTGATAGGTGGATGTGCCGTTTGAAGAGTTCCTGCTGAGCTTTTCGAACCCTATTTCAATACGAGGATCTCGCCTCGTCTCAATACGGGTAATTTCCTCTTCTGCTCTGGTGGGGTGGCGAATTAAAGCTGTTTTTTCTAGCTTTGGTATGGACGTCAAAAGCGGGGTATCGGCATCCGGATTTATGATGGTTTCGGCCATGTATGGGCTATTCAAATTGAATTCCACTGCCGATTTTTGTTTCTCAGCGGGGCCTGTATCCTTAACTGCATTGGGATACCCTATGGCGTATCCAGGTTGCGGTGCCAGGTCGGTTATTGGGTACTTGGGGTCGAGATCAAGTAGAGGCACTGATTTGGCGATTGTTGCCACACCTGGAGCGCGCCTCTCCAAGATCAGTGCTTGGCGAAAATAAGCCAAGGCAGCAAGGTACTGTCGGTCACTTCGTTCGAGACGACCTGCTTGAATTAGAACATCTAGATTGTCGGGGTTGTTGGTGAGGAGTTTCGTTATTATATTTCTAGCTCGATCCATATTTCCAAGGCGAATTTCCAACCGGATAATGGACAATTTGGTATCCACATCATTCTCACGCAAACGCGGCAGCAGTTGATCGATTACTTTCTGTGCAGCCTGCTTTTCTCCTGCCTGGGCGTGAGCTTGCGCGAGGTTTAGACTTGACTCCAAGTCGTCCGGATGTTTAGCTAGTATCGCCTGCAAGAGCCGTAGGGCGGCTTTCCAGTCGTTAGCCTCTAGCAGCAGGCGAGTCTGAGCTTTCAGAGTCGAAGTGTCGCCTGCTCGCCCTGCAACGACCGCCCGGGCAGCGAGAGTTCGAGCTTGAGCTATTTGGCCACGCTGCAGCAGCAGCTCGATTTGCCGGGCAGCAAGGTCAGTTTCAATTGCCAGCATAGTCTCTCGCTGCTTGTCATTCCAGTCGGGACGTTGCTGTAGTTCCGGCAGAAAAATGCTCAGAGTGTCATCCTGCTTGGCTCGATTGAGCAATGAGGCATAATAAAGCTGACTACCCGTCGTTGCTGATTTCGCGTCTATCAGATGTCGTTTCATCAGAGCGAGTCCGCGAGCCGGTTGCTCTAGGCTAAACCAGCCTTCCGACACTTGCTCGATCGCATTTGGATTGTTATTTGCGGCATGTTGTTCGGCAAGGTGCAGCATTCCGATTGCATCGTCACTCTTACCGCTAGTCTGGAGCTTTGTGGCCATACGGATGCGCAAATTGATCCACGTGCGCGTTTCCAGTTCTTTCATGGCGCTGGAACGTGCTGATAGGGGAATACGGGCCAAGCGCTGCAGTGCTTCTATTTCCCGCTCCTGGGCAGCCAGCACTAAAGCATAGGCATAGTTCATAGCGGAATCGTCTGGAGCCAGCTTAGCACCCTCTGCCATTACACGACGACTGAGGGTCTGCAAGCCCAAAATCTCATACAGATTTGCCAGATCATGTCGAATCCAAGCATCACGAGGGGCGAGTTGTACAGCGGTTTCCAATGCCAGCAGGGCATCACTGGGGCGACGAGCGCTGATGAATGCCTCGGCTTCATCTCGTAGCAGGCTGGCTTGGCTTTCGTTGAATCGATTGGCTTCTTTGGGGTTATTCTGGCGAAATTTGGCGATCAAGGTTTGGGCTTCATCGCGACGTTCGCAACGAGAGAGCAGCGAAAGCAAGCCGCGCATAGCCGAAGTGTTGCTCGCATCCCGTTTGAGCGCCTCACGATAGAGTGATTCGGCACCGGTCAGATTCTGGCTTCGAGCGAGAATATTGCCAAGTAGGGCGAGTCCATCAGCGTTGTTCGGTTCGATACTCAGTGCTTGTCGTGCAAATTGTTGCGCTTCGGTCAGCTTTCCGGCTTCGAGTAGCTCCCCGGCTCGTTTCATTAGCCCCCATAAATTTGCAGTGCGGATCAGACCATGCCATTGTTTGCTACCCGGTTCCGCCTTGACCGCACGCTGAAACCAGCTCTTAGCCTCTTCGTGACGTCCCTGGCGCAAGCGTAGCAAGCCCATGCCACCCAGAACTTGGGGATCCTTGGGGCGCTTGGATAGTGAGTTTTGCAGCTCACGCTGAGCATCTTCCAGTTGTCCATGTTCCAGGAAAGCGATCCCAGTTTGACGAGCGCGTACTGCAGGGTCGTTGGCGATGCGCAACGCTTCCTCATGCAATTGTTGTAATTCTGCCAGATAGTCTATGGCATTCTGGTCATTCGGAAATTCTTTCAGATAACGGCGGACCCAGGGTAAGGTTGCTGGTGCTGTCGCGAGACGCTTTATGGCATCCCACCAGTTTTCGCGTAATTTTTGTAGGTTAACGTCGGTCGCAGCGGCCAAAGATTCATAACCTTGCAGGATTTCCTGATTGTTGCGCTGATTACTCATCAGATTAAGCCAGGCAAGGCGGTAGCGTGCTTCTCCTGTTTCCCGGTAAAGCTTGTCGAGAGCAGATTTTGCTGTTTGCAGTTCTGTGGCAGTGCTATTCACGAGTCGGTAATATTCGAGTCCGAGTTCACCTGGAGGGGGCGCTTCCGAAAATAACCGGCGCATGATTTTGGCAGCTTCTTTGGTGTTACCGGCTCTGGCCATTAAGCGTGCTTTTGCCAGAGTCTGCTTTTCAGTGGTGTTAACCCGATACAGGCTGCGTAGACCCAGAGTCATGGAGTGACGAGGATAAAGCTGTTCCAGGCGACGTAAATATTCACCGGCAAGTTTTATCTTTCCTGTGCGCAGCTCAATGCTTCCCAGCATAAACAGTGCTTCTGGATTGGATTCGATTGTCAATAATTTTTCCAGCATGACACGTGCCAAATCCGAGCGATCCTTGGCTTCCCACATGTTAGCGCTACGCAGCAGATCGGCACTAGCGCTATTTTCTGGACGGGCAAGGGTTGGAACACTTAGCAACCCAGCCAGAATCAGTGAGAAGGTAAGCGGGAAGAGGCGGAGCTGCATGTTTTTTGCCAAGAGGGCAGCAGGCTGCCATTTTTCGTGAAGTGGTAGCGCCCGTCCATCCAACCTTGGGCAAAGAGAGAAAGCGCTTGTTCATAGTAGGCATCCGGCCGCAGTGGGCGAGCCGTCAGACGATCGCGTTGTCCCTGCAGTGCAGCGCTATCTTTCTGGGCGGCCAGGAAGGGTAGTAGTGCTGAGGAAAATCCTGATGGCCCTGGGCTATTGGCTACACCCGTGATTATATTGACCGACTCTGGCGGGTAGCCATGACGCGTTATAAAGCTGACCATGGGGGAAAAAGCAGCAAGAAGTCGTGACCGGGCAGAGGCGTCGGGCGCAAGCATGC
Source organism: Candidatus Nitrotoga sp. (assembly GCA_046593855.1). Classification (GTDB taxonomy): domain Bacteria; phylum Pseudomonadota; class Gammaproteobacteria; order Burkholderiales; family Gallionellaceae; genus Nitrotoga. The sequence continues at coordinate 11,648 of JBKJQT010000083.1, forward strand.
CAGCCCACAAATACACTCGGATGGCGTTATAGCCACCTGCGCCCTTTTCTTTCCCCGCACTATCTATTCGAAATCCCTTGCTGTCCTGATAGACCGTCCAGTCAGGTGAGAATCCCAGCGGGGCCGATTCCAAGAGGATCCGCTGGGAGGATTCCGAGATTCGCTGCCAAGTGGAATCAGGACTCCGGCTGCTTAGCCAGTCCATTAGCTGCATGGGCAGGTAGCTGGGATTGAGACGCCAAGTTTTTTCTCCTGTCTGGAAGCCGCGCGGTGCAGGCAGCAGAGTGGGGCCTAAACCTGGCAGGTCTGCGGTTTCCTCGCGCAAGATACGGTTGGCCAGCAGCGATGAAAGTGCAACGAAGCGGCGATCGCCCCAGAGCCGGCCAGCTTCGCCTAATGCATAGACTATCCACAGATCGGCATCCGATGCCGGATTGTTGTCCAGCACGCCCCAGCTGCCATCATCTCTGCGACCCCATAGCCAGGCTGGAAGATGGCTGGTCAGATCGCCATCTGCTAGGTTGTTTTCGGTCCATTGCAGAATCTTGTCGAAAGTTTTGCGATCGTTGGCTACCAAGGCGAAAAACAGCGCATAGGCCTGTCCTTCTGATACGGTCTGTTTGCGGGGGGTATTGCTATCCACTACCCGTCCGCCCTCGTTGATGAATCCTGACTTGAAGCTTTGCCAAGCAGGCCAGTCTGCCTGGCAAGTGGGTTCGACTGTTACAGCCTGCGCAGTTCCCAAGCAGAAGCAAAGCGTAGCGAGAATTTGGTATCCCCGGTACAGCAAAATGCCGGCCTTGCGTCCGGTACCCACAAATAAATATTTCATTTCTAGGTGCTTAT
>JBKJQT010000098.1:0-2578 GCA_046593855.1 Candidatus Nitrotoga sp.
ATATCGAACGGCGCCAGTCGTTTATCAAACTCTACCGAAGCGGTATAACGTTTCACCAGTTCCGCGACTGGTTCGGTAAATCGTCCGGACCAGGTTTTTTGCTGAGTGATCTGAATCAATTGGCTCATGGCGGTATTAATCTGACTTACGCCGGAAGATTGTTCTTCCGATGCTGCGCTAATTTCCTGAATCAGGTCAGATGTTTTGTTAATGGAAGGTACCATCTCGTCCAACAACTTGCCGGCCTTCTCTGCCACTTGCACACTGCTGGAGGCTAGCCCGCCGATTTCCTGCGCCGCTACTTGGCTAAGTTCAGCCAGTTTAAGTACCTCCGCTGCTGCCAATGCAAAGCCCCTACCATGCTCGCCCGCGCGAGCCGCTTCAATGGCAAAATTAAGCGCCAGCAAATAAGTCTGATAGCGAATATCATCAATAATGCCGATTTTTTTGGCGTTTTCCATCATGGCAGATACAGTCTGCTGTAACGATTCTCCGCCCTCGGTTGCTACCTTAGCAAGTTTGCTAGCCATAACATAAGTAACCTTGGCATTTTTAGTGTTCTGATTGTCTTGTATTGTCATCGTCTCTTGCCCAGAATGTGCGGAATATACAGAAATGTATCTGTCATACCAAATATGCAAAGTATAAATCAAAACACGCTGTCCGATGCGCTACCCGATTTTCGTAATTGGGGTGTCATATTGCGTAGCTTGTTGTTAGTCAATGGTATGGTACTGTTAGTTGCCATTGCACAAGCATCATCCTGGCAGGAAATTCTAGAGCGCATAATAGACATCTCTATACTACTACAGCCGGTGTTGTTGTTGAATTTGGCACTGTTATTTATGCTTAATTCCTGGCTAGCACGGCTGACCTACAGGCGGGGCGCCTCTCTAGTATTACTATTGTCAATGTCTGTCACACTGATGATTCACCATCTGGAAGGCAGGCTGTACATTTCCAGCATAGATTATGGACATTTCCATTCTTGGCGTAATGCCTTGCTCAGTAGTGCTATCACGGGTCTTTTGTTAGTCTATTTTCAATTTCGTGCCCATGCTCTTTCTCCTGCCCTGGATAAGGCGCGTTTGCAAGCCTTGCAGGCTCGTATCCGCCCGCACTTCCTTTTTAACAGTATTAATGCAGTGCTGGGTATTGTTCGCGCCAACCCCAAGCGTGCTGAAACCGCATTGGAAGATATGGCCGATCTGTTCCGTATGGCGATGGCACACGATGGCGATTTAGTGACTGTGCGGCAAGAAGTAGCGCTTGCGCGTCAGTACCTGGCGCTGGAACAATTACGCTTAGGCGAACGTCTCAAGGTAAACTGGTACACCGACAATATGCCGGACGATGCGTTACTGCCACCCTTGATATTGCAGCCATTACTTGAAAATGCTGTATATCACGGCATTGAGCCGCTGGCCGAGGGAGGAGTGGTCGAGATTAAACTTTATCGCAACGGCAATGACATGCACCTCGAAATGTATAATCCGCGTCAGGAACAAGGAAGCCACCATGTAGGCAACAAAATAGCATTGAGCAATATACGTGAACGTTTAGATCTGCAATTCGATGTCGAAGCAAGTTATAAGGTGGAGATTGGCAAGGATTTTTACCGTGTGCATATCAAGCTGCCCTATGTTAAAGAACCTTTGCGGTCGCCTTCTGTCTCTTGAGAGAGTCAGGATAAAAGCTCTTGCCTGGTAAAAATAGGATATTGCTTGGTTAAACTTCATGGAGAGCTCTATGAACGATGTTGAAATCCCCCTTACTGTTTTTATAGTGGATGACGAGCCGCCTGCACGCAATCGACTTAAGGATCTGCTCACCGATTGCGCTGAACAACTGCCGCTGCAACTTATAGGCGAAGCAGGCAACGGATACGAGGCGCTGGATAAGTTATCTGAAGTGCAAGTTGATGTAGTGCTGGTAGATATTCGGATGCCGAGAATGGATGGAATCGAGTTGGCCCAGCATCTCAACAAGCTGCCTCAGCCGCCAGCAATCATTTTCACCACAGCTTATGATGTTTACGCCATTCAGGCTTTCGAGTTGCATGCCGTTGACTATCTGCTCAAACCCATTCGATTGGGGCGTTTATGCGAGGCCCTCACGCGTGCACGTTCTGCCGTGCCTCCAAGCATTGCAAAATTGCAGGATCTTTCCCCCGAGCCGCGTAAAAATCTTGCTATTCACGAACGGGGCAAGATCCATCTTCTTCCCATCGACCAAGTGCTGTATCTGCGGGCAGAGTTGAAATACGTTACTGTGCGCACAGTGGAACGTGAGTACCTGACTGAAGAATCACTCGGCGCGCTGGAAAAGGAATTTGCCGCACGTTTCATCCGTATCCATCGCAATTGTTTGGTGGCGAAAGACGAGATTGTAGGCTTTGAAAAAGTAAACGATGAAAAAAGTGGTGACTCACATTGGACAGTCAATCTCAAGCAATTAAACGAGATGTTGCCGATTAGTCGCAGGCAGCAGTTTATTGTGAAAGAGTTTGGTTAGTTGGTTTGGTCACGCTTAATTCACCTTGCCGAACCAATCAAATTAAAGTTTGTTGCAACTAGAA
>JBKJQT010000106.1:0-2597 GCA_046593855.1 Candidatus Nitrotoga sp.
AAATCGTCAGCCTGACGAGCAAAATGGTAAATTATCTCAACTGCCCGTCGCAAACGTTTTGGCAGAAGAATGGAAGCAACAGGAAAGTTCTCGTAGTGATTGACGGCCATTTGAAAGCAAGCTTTAAGAGGTTATTATCGCGTTGAGGGGAGCCCAAGACACAGTGGTATATGCCGAACTTAATGTCTACTCTGTATCCACATCATGCAAGTTATCGCCCGCGCGTTTCAGCGATGCGCTTGCTGCGGAAGGTGAAAGTAGATATGGTTAAGGGCGTAGCTAGACTAGGGTTCGGTTGTGCCAAGTGCTGTGGTGTTAAAACCACCATCTACATACGTGATTTCTCCGGTGATGCCGCTGGCCAAGTTGCTACATAAAAATGCTGCAACATTACCTACCTCTTCAGTAGTAACGTTACGCTTCAACGGAGCATTTTTTTCATTATAATTTAAGAGTTTATTAAAATCAGCGATGCCTGCCGAAGCAAGTGTTTTGATCGGGCCTGCGGAAATGCCATTAACACGTATACCTTTGTGGCCGAGATTCATTGCCAAATAACGAACACTGGCTTCCAGACTGGCTTTGGCTAGACCCATTACATTGTAGTGTGGCATGGTGCGTACCGCGCCGAGATAACTCAATGTCAGCAGCGCAGCGGCACGGCCTTCCATCATTGGTAACGCGGCTTTAGCCATCGCCGGAAAACTGTAAGAACTAATGTCATGCGCAATTCGGAAAGCTTCGCGGGTAAATCCATCAAGAAATTCACCAGCGAGTGCCTCGCGAGGAGAAAAGGCGATTGCGTGCACGAAACCGTCGAATTTATCCCAATGTTTGCCAAGCTCAATAAAGAGCTGGTCAATTTCAGCATCACTTGTTACATCGCACGGAAATATCAGTTCACTGTCAAACTCTCGTGCTAGATCGCATACTCGGTCACGTATGCGCTCACCCTGGTAGGTAAATGCCAATTCTGCGCCTTCACGCCGCATGGTTTGTGCCACACCATAAGCGATAGAACGATTACTAATCATACCCGTAATCAAAATGCGTTTATTTGCCAGAAATCCCATGTCATTCCTTTAATTAGAGTGTTGCTTAATAATTCCCGCAATTATAACCGTACTATCATTTCCCCGCGCTACGCTGATACAACCCAAAATCTGTGACTGAAATTAAATTAACGATATTCCATAGGATTTTTCTCGAGTTTCTATCAAGCGATAAAACGTGTCTGTCGACACGCCCATAATCTTGCAGATTTTAGAAACGTTTTGAAGTTCTGATGCAAGATTGAGCAATCCTGCTTTATGTTTAATTATTGGGTTGCTGGTAATGAAACATGAGCGTTACCTTTCTTTAAATTTGATTATAGATTCAACACCCATATCAAACTGGTAACGCTCACTTATTACAAAATATTGTCAAATCAGATGAAGATAGTTCAAATTCACATGATGGCGGTCTTAATTCAAAATCACGCCGCCATCATACCCTCATCATGGCCTGTAATGTTCTGCCAGCCATTTTCGTGCCAATGCTTGAGCCTGTTCTATTTGCACTTTTGCCAACTTGTACTCAATATTTTTTCTACTTCTCTCAGCTGCTTCGTACCCGGCTCCCGCTGCCAAGTTATACCACATGTGCGCTTGAACCCAGTCCTGAGGTACGCCCTGGCCACTTTCATACATCAATCCCATGTTGTGCTGTGCTTTTGCATTTCCTTGGTCTGCTGACTTTAGATTCCACGAGGCAGCCTCCTTGAAATCCTGTGGGACGCCTTGTCCGTTTTCATACAACAAGCCAAGGTTGTACTGCGCCATTGCGCTACCCTGAGTTGCCGCTTTGCGATACCACCACACAGCTTCTCTATAATCCTTTGGTAAACCTTTGCCATTATGATACATCTGCCCGAGATTAAACTGTGCCGCTGCGTGCCCCTGTGCGGCCGCCTTGTGGTACATAGATTCTGCATCAAAATAGTCTTGTGTAACACCCTTTCCATACTGATATAAAGCTCCTAGAGAGTTTTGTGCATCCGCAAGCCCTTGTCTAGCTGCATATTTATACCAAACAGCTGCTTCATTGAAGTCTTGAGTAACACCTTGACCCTTTTGGTACATCAAACCAAGATTATATTGAGCAACTGCATCGCCGCTGACTGCAAGCCGACGAAATTCTTTTAATGCAGAGGGATAATTACCCTTCTCATAAGCCTCAGTTGCATCTTGCAAATCAGCTTGCGCCCCTGCACTCATCGCTAAAAAGATCATTGTCAAAAACAATTTGAAGAAATTTACCTTAATTGTGTTGTGCATTTTGATTCCTCGTAATTTAAGTCTATTAACCCGACGTAATTCTGTTTTACTCTACACCGTCGCTGCCTTCGATCTGCCAATACATCTTACTCGTATTATTAAATAAGAACCACTAAGCTTGAGTGGTTGAATCATGGCCTTAACAGTTATCTTACATCCTACCATCATCATCATCCACACTCAAACCTCATTCATGCCATTGTCAAACCGAAATAAATTTTGGAGACGGATATGGCACGTTACAAACACATCGATACCAGCCCACGTTTTCTTGCAGTT
>JBKJQT010000284.1:0-2658 GCA_046593855.1 Candidatus Nitrotoga sp.
AGGATTCGCGCATCAGATCGACCCAGCCCAGCGTTGCTGCGCGGTCACCTTCCAGCTTACCTACCACCGTGCCTGAGTGCAGGTGATCACCACCCGACAGACGCAGAATCTTGGCTAGCACGCGGAAATGAATACCATGGTGCGGATTACGGTCAAGCACGGCATGCATCGCACGGTGTATATGCAACAACATGCCATTCTTACGACACCAGTTCGCCAGACTTGTATTAGCAGTAAAACCGCCAGTAATGTAGTCATGCATAATGATAGGCGCGCCGATTTCCTTGGCATATTCCGCACGTTCCATCATCTGTTCAAACGTTGGCGCAGTTACGTTCAGGTAGTGTCCCTTACGCTCGCCGGTTTCAGCCTGCGCATTCAATGTTGCATCCTGCACAAACATGAAACGGTCGCGCCAACGATTAAACGGCTGACTGTTAATGTTTTCGTCATCCTTAGTGAAGTCCAGACCACCACGCAGACATTCATAAACCGCACGACCGTAGTTTTTGGATGACAGGCCCAACTTAGGCTTAATTGTGCAACCCAGCAACGGACGGCCATACTTGCTTAACAAGTCGCGCTCTACCTGAATACCATTTGGTGGGCCACCGCAAGTCTTCACGTAATGCAAAGGAAAGCGTACGTCTTCAAGACGAAGCGAACGGATCGCCTTAAAGCCGAACACGTTACCTACCAGCGAGGTAAACACGTTTACGACCGAGCCTTCTTCAAACAGATCAATCGGATAAGCTATAAAAGCAAAAAAAGCAGTATCATCGCCTGGCACGTCTTCAATGCGATAAGCACGGCCTTTGTAGTAGTCCATATCTGTCAACAGATCGGTCCACACAGTGGTCCAGGTTCCTGTTGAAGATTCAGCGGCAACGGCGGCAGCTGCTTCTTCGCGGTCTACCCCGGCCTGTGGAACGATCTTGAAGCAACCCAAGATATCCGAATCCAATGGTGTATATTCCGGCATCCAGTAGGTCTGCCGATACGCCTTAACACCTGCCTCATATTTTTTTGCTGCGGCCATGTTTTCTCTCCTTGTTAAACAGTAATAAAAACCTAAAGATGACGCATCATTTCAACTCGCCAGGCTCGGCCCAAAGCCGCATGCTGGCCCGAGATTTGACACTACAATAAACAAAAATTACCATAAATGATAGTTAATAATAATTATGGTATGCATACAGCATCGTGTATGTATAATATTTGGGGGAGAGGTGCATTATAGATGGTCTGCTTAAGTTTTAAGGAGTAACAAATGAATTTCACTTTCAGGCAACTGAAGCTGTTCGAATCTGTCGCCAGAAATTCCAGCTTCACCCGTGCCTCTGAGGAGTTGTATTTGTCTCAGCCGGCGGTCTCCACCCAGATCAAGCAGCTGGAAAATGAGGTTGGTACGCCTCTTTTTGAGCGTATGGGCAAGAAGATATTCCTCACCGAGGCAGGAATGGAAATGTATGAATTCAGTCGTAGCATCGCGAAAAAATTCGACGATGTAAATATGGTTTTGGGCGAAATGAAGGGTGTCAAGCGGGGCCACCTCGACATTGTGGTAACCAGCACGGCAGAATGTTTTGCGCCATATCTGCTAGCCGCGTTCTGCAAGCAACATTCCGGGATTACCGTCAATCTCGACGTGACTAACCGGGAAGCGCTCCTGCGCCAACTGGCGGACAACATTCCCGATATGGCTATCATGGGAAGCCCGCAGGGCGGGATGGATCTGGAAGCTGACTCGTTCATGAGCAACCCGCTGGTAGTTATTGCCCCCCTGAATCATCCCTTGTCTGGTAGCGGGAGAATCCCTTTGCAAACACTACTCAAGGAAACCTTTATCGTGCGCGAGAAGGGATCTGGCACACGCAACGCCATTCAGATATTCTTGGAGCAGCGCGGCCTGACCATGACCACCACGATGGAGATGAGTCGCAACGAAGCCATCAAGCACGCAGTGATGGCCGGGCTCGGGCTAGGCATCGTTTCAATCCACACGCTGGAAATGGAATTGGCGCTGGATAGATTGGTAGTGCTGAACGTGGAAGGCTTTCCCATCCTGAAGGACTGGTATATCGTGCACCGCGCCGGAAAACGATTTTCAGCGGCGGCTCATGCCTTCAAGGAATTCGTCCTGAGCGAGGGCAGTAATATCATCAAGATTCCGCAGCCAAAAACCAATGGCAAAAAAAACCAACGCACCTAAGCGTAATTCGTGCGAATCCGCGAACCCTACGGGGCGAGAATCATGCGTCGTGAGCCACGCATATAGCTTCGTACAGACAGATACCGCCAACCTTTTTCAAGATAGGCCGAATGGCTTCAATCATACCCGACACCTGAGATTAGCTACAGGCAACCATAAGGTAGATGTTTTCGAATTCAGCGATAAACTCTTCTGTTTGTGGCTAGCTTAGTGCATCAAAATGATTGCATCTTAATCTCTTGGGTATGATTCCTCGCGGCTTGCCGCGACTTTGTCTTTGATTTTGACTTAAACTGGACGGATGAGTGAATACATTCATAAGAAGCATAATGTAGTGGTCAAGTAATTTCGGACACCACAATCGGTTGTTGAGCTGCAAACTGTTTTTCATAAGCCAATGGTGCGATATTACCTAAAGCTGAATGCCTTCTTACGCAGTTGTAAAA
>JBKJQT010000352.1:0-3147 GCA_046593855.1 Candidatus Nitrotoga sp.
GTCGGTTGATCCTTCGATCGAGATGTTATTGTCGTCGTAGATCCAGCACAGATTGGCCAGTTTAAGGTGGCCTGCCAGCGACGCTGCCTCACTGCTGATGCCCTCCATCATGTCGCCGTCGCTGCATAGCGCATAGACGTTATGTTCGAACAGCTCGTAATTGGGCCGGTTATAAGTAGCAGCAAGCCAGCGTTCGGCAATCGCCATGCCGACGCTGACCGCAACCCCTTGCCCGAGCGGACCAGTGGTAGTTTCCACGCCGGAGGTCCATCCGTACTCGGGATGCCCGGTGCAACGGCTTCCGGCCTGACGAAAATTCTTGAGGTCATCGAGTGTCACGGCAAGCCGATCCGTCACGTCGTAACTTGGGCTGGTTGTCTTGACTCCGGATAAGTACAGCAGGCTATAGAGTAACGCCGAGGCGTGGCCGGCAGAAAGAACGAAGCGATCGCGATTTGGCCATTCAGGATCCTCTGGGTCGTAACGTAGAAAACGCTGCCACAAACAATAGACCGTGGGGGCTGCACCCATTGGCGTGCCCGGATGGCCCGATTGCGCTTTTTCGACGGCGTCGATGGAAAGTGTGCGAATAGTGTTGATGCAAAGCTGGTCGATTTGAATTTGATCGGTCATGACTTACTCCATATCCATTTTTCCTCGCAGTGTTCTGGCGCAATGAGCAAAACTGCCCAACATTGAGTTACAAGCGAGCGCTTGATAAAGCCCTTTTTACTGTACTACGCAGGGCAATATGCAGGCATGCTTAATTATCCTTCGTCAACTTCTCACTCTTTGAGTTGATGCAAGCCATCAAGTCGATCCATGACTTGGTAAAAGCTTCGGTACCTTCGCGCTGAAGGTCGGCGGCCAGCGTTTCATCGTTAATACCTTCTTCGGCGAATTCGGCGAGTACGCTTTCGGCATAACCGCCATCAACCGGCAGGGCACCATTCACTTCACCATGATCGGCGAAAGCGAGCAACGTCTTCTCGGGCATGGTATTGATAGTGTCGGGTGCCATGAGCGCTTCGACGTAAAGGATGTCTGAGGCGTCAGGATCCTTGGTACCTGTGCTGGCCCAGAGCAGGCGTTGCTGCCGGGCTCCGCAATTAGCCAGCTTCTGCCAACGCGGTGATGCGAGCAAGTCGCGATAAGCTTTGTAAGTGCGCATGGCAATTGCAATACCTAGACGATTGCTTAGACCAGGCTGAATCTTTTCTTTGATAGCCGCATCCCAGCGGCTGACAAAAATCGATGCTACGGAATTAACTACAGGATCAAGACCGTTGACGATGCGTCGTTCTATGCCGCGCATATACGCTTCGGCTGCTGCGATGTAATGCTCGCGCGCGAACAGCAAAGTGACATTTATCGGTACGCCTGCAAAAATGGCCTCTTCAATCGCGGGAATACCCGCGCGAGTGCCGGGAATCTTGATGAAAAGATTGGGACGCTTTGCTCGCGCATGAAGTTGTATCGCCGCTTTTATGGTGCCAGCCGTATCATCGGCCAGCAAAGGCGATACTTCTAGTGATACCCAGCCGTCAACCCCGCCAGTGGCATCATGAACCGGACGAAAGAGATCGGCCGCCTGAGTTAAGTCCTCTAGAGCAAGTTCAAGGAATAGTGCTTCGCCTGATTGACCCGCTAGTGTTTTTTGACGGATGGACTCGTCATAGAAAGCGCCCTTATTAATGGCGTTATCGAAAATCGTGGGGTTAGAAGTGAGCCCCGTTATCGAGAGTTCATCAATGTAGCGGCGTAATGTACCGCTGGTTAGAAGCTCGCGTGTAATGTTGTCGAGCCAGAGTCTCTGACCGAGATTATGCAGTTGTTGTGTGGACTTCATAGTTTCTCCTGTTATGTATGAGCGGCTTGGATGGTACCGAGCAATGCGGGCAAATCGTAATTGATCAAATCGCCAATGCGCTGCACTGTTATGTCAGCTGGTGGACAGGTGAGTTGTTTTGGGTCGAATGCATAATGCCCCTGGCGAGGGAAAACGGTTGTCAGGCGTTTTCCCCAGATTTTTTTCATTGCCGCCAGAATATGCAGCTTGTCATCCACCATAACGTAATGACGAGCCGGGTAGCGTTGTTCGACTTCATCCAGCATTTGCTCTTTGTGAATATAGATAAGCACCCGGCCATCGACTGCATCCCACAAGCCGGAGCGCTGTATCTTGCGCGGTTGAAATACGACATCCCCATCCGTCAGAATGACTGTCGACCCCCAACGGCCAAGATGTTCAATGACATCGAGCGCAACGGGAAACAAACGATCTGCAAACGGATAGTCCACCAGAAAGGTGGACATGAGCAGCAGTTGCGGATCGTTCCTGGCACCGAGTCGGTAGCGTTGTAAAGCACCCAAATAGTCCGCGTAGCCAAGCTCCATACGGAGCGCTTCAAAAGCGGCCCAATACTGATCCCGGCTGTTAGCTCCAAACTCCCGCTCGAGATGGGCGCTTAGATCAGCTACGATGCAATCGATATCAAGCAGCGTATTGTCCACGTCCAAAAGAAAAACTATCTCGTCAGCAACTAACATGTCGCTGCCTGCTCCAGCGTGGGATTAAACCAACCCCCGTCTGATGCGATCAGTACATCAGCCTTTTTAGGCCCCCAACTGCCAGGTTGGTAGGGGAGTACAGGATGATGGGTTTTAAGAACTGGCTCAACCACCGCCCAGGCAGCCTCAATCGCATCCTCACGAGTAAACAGCGTGCCGTTACCGGCCATAGCATCTATCAGGAGCCGCGCATAGGGTACTTCTTCTTGTGATTGTTTATAAAACAAATCGAGTTCTTGCTGATCGCCGACGAATTCCTGACCTACGCGTTTAACACGAGCAGCAAGGGCTATTACAAAATCGGGAGAGAGCCGGAAGCGCAGATAGTTGGCTCGACCATTCGCCGGAGCGGAATCGTCGAACAACCTTTGCGGCGGTGGTTTCAACTGAATCAGTACTTCTGCCGCCGTTGTAGCCAGAAATTTGCCGGAACGCAGGTACCACGGTACGCCTGCCCAGCGCCATGAATCGATGTACAGCCGCACGGCGCAGAAAGTTTCAACATCGGAGCCCTTTGCCACGTGTGGCTCCTTCCGGTAACCGACATACTGGCCGCGCACTAAACTTAGTGCGCGG
>JBKJQT010000143.1:0-2774 GCA_046593855.1 Candidatus Nitrotoga sp.
ATTACTTTGCAAGGCGGAAAACCGGCTAACTTCCTGGATGTGGGGGGTGGAGCCACAGCGGAAAAAGTCGCTAATGCTTTCCGTATCGTGTTGCAGGATCCTGCCGTTAAAATTATCCTGATTAACATTTTTGCCGGGATCAATCGCTGTGACTGGATCGCCACAGGAATTATTCAAGCCATGCGTGACCAGAATATCAAAATGCCGATCATCGTGCGGCTGGCGGGTACGAATGTTGAAGAAGGACGGGCTATTCTTAACGCCTCCAAATTCCCATTTATTATCGCCAGCAATCTCACTGATGCTGCCGCTAAAGCGGTAACTGAAGTAAACAATATTGAACAAAAAGTGGGACCGCTAAAAAAGGAACACTCATGAGCGTGTTATTAAATAAAGATTCGCGCGTAATCTTTCAAGGATTTACTGGGCAACACGCCACCTTTCACGCCGAAGAAGCGATGAAAATTGGCACTAAGGTGGTCGGTGGTGTTACGCCAGGCAAGGGCGGAACGCAACACTTGGGCTTACCTGTATTTGATACCGTTGAAGAAGCAGTGCAGGCAACAGGCGCAGACGTTTCCGGCATTTTCGCCCCTCCTCCCTTCGCCGCCGATGCGATCATGGAAGCGATTGATGCGGGGATCAAAACAATTGTTGTCATCGCGGACGGCATACCTGTTCAGGACATGGTGCGTGTAGAACGCTACCGGCTGGGTACCAACTCAATTATCATCGGCCCGAATACACCCGGCATTATTACACCAGGCGTAGGCAAGGTTGGCATCATGCCTTCTCATATCTACAGCCCAGGAAGAATCGGAATTGTTTCACGCTCCGGCACGCTAAACTATGAGGCTGTCGCCCAGATGAGCGAACTCGGCCTTGGCCAATCCTCATCTATCGGTATCGGGGGTGATCCAGTCAATGGAACGGACTTCGCGACGGTACTAAAGGCATTTGAAGATGATCCAGATACCGATGCTGTACTTATGATTGGTGAAATTGGAGGCCCGCAGGAAGTAGATGCAGCTCGCTGGGCAAAGAAAAACATGCGCAAACCACTAATTGGCTATGTCGCAGGCTTATCGGCCCCCCCTGGGCGCCGCATGGGACATGCCGGCGCGATTATCAGCAGCGAGTCCGATACCGCAACCGCTAAAATTGACATGATGGAAGCGCTGGGTATGTTCGTTGTACGTAATCCAGCCGACATAGGGGCTACGGTATTACGGGCTATAAAGTCGTAATTCAATAACCTCTAAAATGCTGTTATCCCCACCTTTCGATCAGCCGAAACCTGGCTTATGTTCGGGCAGGTGGGAATGCAGTAGATTGAAGCCGACATATTTTTGAATGGCTGAATTCCGACACGGGCATCACTTGGCTAGTGGTGCGTTCCAGCAAATCATTACCGTTCGCGGTGAGGATATCGAATCGCTAGTCCCGCACCAATAACGGCCTTCGACAAGCTCAGTCCGAACGGATTATTTGTAATTGTTTTAATGGAACGATCTACTGACCGATATTTATCTGGGCATAAAAACAGACAATGTTTTCTGCATTGTTCACTCGTCCCCGCCTTGTTCCACTATCAAATTGAAATTGGAATAAAATAGCGCCTTTCACAAATCACGCCGGTTTTGTCACATGCTCACATTTCAGCAAATCATCCTGACGCTACAGCAATTCTGGGACAAGCAAGGTTGCGCTCTATTGCAACCCTACGATATCGAAATGGGCGCGGGCACTTTTCACACCGCCACCTTTCTGCGTGCGATCGGCCCGGAGCCCTGGCGCGCAGCTTATGTGCAGCCTTCACGTCGCCCCAAAGACGGGCGTTACGGCGAAAACCCGAACCGGTTACAGCATTATTATCAGTATCAAGTTGTGCTCAAGCCTTCGCCCGCCAACATCCAGGAACTCTATCTCGACAGTCTGCGCGCTCTGGGTATTAATACCGGTGAGCACGATATCCGCTTTGTGGAAGACGATTGGGAATCGCCCACGCTGGGCGCATGGGGTTTAGGCTGGGAAGTATGGCTGGATGGCATGGAGGTGACGCAGTTCACCTATTTTCAGGAAGTTGGCTCGCTGCCCTGCCGCCCGGTATTGGGCGAAATTACTTATGGACTGGAACGTCTGGCGATGTATTTACAGGACGTGAAGAATGTATACGACCTGATATGGGCCAAGAACGGCGACAGCATCGTGACATACGGCGACGTTTATCACCAGAACGAGGTGGAGCAATCCAAATACAACTTTGAGTACTCCAACGTCGAGATGCTGTTCCGACACTTCGAAGAATATGAAGCCGAGGCCAAGCGCCTGATCGCCGTCGAACTGGTATTGCCCGGATTCGAGATGGTGATGAAGTGCTCGCATAGTTTCAATATGCTGGATGCGCGCGGTGCTATTTCGGTGACCGAACGCGCTGCTTACATAGGCCGTGTGCGAACGTTGTCCAGGCTGGTAGCGCAGGCTTATTACAACTCGCGCGAGGCACTTGACTTCCCGATGTGCAAGACCGGGGAGACCAAATAATGAAGCAGACTTTATTGATTGAGCTGCTTACCGAAGAGCTGCCGCCCAAAGCGCTGGAACGTCTTTCCATTGTTTTTGCCAACGAAGTATTTACTGAACTACGCGAGCAGGAGCTGGCGAGCGAAGATAGTGTATGTACGCCTTTCGCTACTCCGCGCCGGCTGGCCCTGACAATTACCAACGTAGCATCGCAGCAGACTGATCGTGTAATAGAACGCAAAGGTCCTGCA
>JBKJQT010000148.1:0-4718 GCA_046593855.1 Candidatus Nitrotoga sp.
ATGCGAATACAGGTAGTGATACAAAGCACGACATGGCTATTTTAAACGCGGCCTTGGATCTTGAAAATCAAGCAATTTGGGCATACGGCGTGGCAGCAGGAAAGCTGAGCGACAGCAAGGTGGGAAATGTAATTAAGGCCCTGGCACTGCGTAATCAGGCTGATCACATTAAACACCGCGACATTTTTATATCCACAATTAAAAGCCTAGGTGGTACGCCGACCAATGCAAAGGGAGCATACGATCTTTCTGCTTACATTAAGGCAGGGGAAGGTAATCTTGATAGTGACGCCAATATCGCTAAGCTGGCATTGGCACTAGAAGTGGATGCGGTGCTTGCTTACGCCAGTGCGGTCAGCAAACTGCGTACCCCTGCGTTGGTTGCTGCCGGACTGACTATTTTGCCAGATGAATCAGCACATGCCGCAGCAATTCGCGCGGTGTTTAGCACGCTTGATTCGACGATCCATGCCGTACCGGCTGCTCAACTTAGCAAAGAAACTCGCAGCCAGTGGATACTGTCCGTCTAATTGGCAGGGCGCGTATCATGAAGTTATCGTATACATTACTTACATGGACGTATTTGGGAGTGGCAGCCACTTCAATGACGGTGTCAGCCGCTTCCAATAATGTAAGTGAGGAACGTCATGCTACCAAGGCACCCATTACGGTTACGATTGATGCCTTCCAATTTCAACCCGATAAGATACGGATAAAACGTGGGCAGAGCGTAATTTTTATTAATAAGGATGAAGTTCTACATACTGTGACACCCGGTAAAAATGCACACTTTGTTCCTTCTGGAATAATAAAAGGTGGCGAGCAACACGAAGTGTTATTCGAGTCGGTTGGAGTACAGGATTATTCGTGTGATTTTCATCCCAGTATGCGTGGACGAGTGATCGTCAAATAGCAATGTTATGAGTGGCTGGTGCTTAGCCGTTAGTTGGCTCGCATCTAGAAATACCAATTGTTTTGTTGATCAACGTTTAGCATATTAAGTTTTGGACTGGATCAGCATTTCAGACTATCCAGTCCATTTTTATTTCGTAGTCAATTTTGATGCTTTACTTTTTTGTGGTGAGTCTAATTAGCCTTATATAGGGTCTGGCGTAAAATGCCTTCTTAGCGGGAGTCGAATGCACCAAAGGAGTATGGAATGCTTGAATTATTAGGGAGTCGTCAGCAAGAGCTTTTAAAGCTCCTGCTAAAGAATAAGGGCGGTCTAACTCTAGAAGAGCTCTCGGAATATCTAAAAATTACCCGAAACGCCGTTCGCCAGCACGTAGCTGCGTTGGAGAATAACGGAATAGTCACTGAAGGGGTGACCCGCCCTTCCGGGGGACGGCCAGAACAGCTTTATGTACTTACCGATGAAGGCAAGGAGTTCTTTCCGCGCAATTATTCCTGGTTTGCTCAACTGATGGTCGAATCAATCGCTCAAGAATCTGGGGTAGCGGGGTTGAGGGAAAGATTGGGTACCATGGGGAAGGAAGTTGCTCGACAGCTGCTCAGTCGAAATTCAGTACTTAAAACGCGCGAACAAAAGGTGGAAAAGCTTTCTGAGGTGATGGAAGAGCTTGGGTATAACACGAGGAGTTTCGCTGCTAATAGCGATGCGCTCACAATTGAAGCGGATAACTGCATTTTTCACAATCTAGCCATGAAAAATCCAGAGATTTGCCAGTTTGATCTGGCGTTGTTATCAACCTTTACAGATAGTACGGTTAATCATCAGGAATGTATGGCTAAAGGCGGTAACGTTTGCCGTTTCAAATTTAAAGCAAAAGATGAATGAGTTCTATAAATGAGTTTTTTAGGGTAGCAGTGAGTCTAGGAGATACTTAGCACGAACATGAAGCAAGGGGCAACTTTACTATATCTTTTTAGTCGCGAAAGTTTTGGTATTGTAGTGGAAAGTCAGTGATGGAAGTGCGTATCAACTGGATGGCCGCTTGCAGATCGTCGCGCTTACTGCCAGTTATGCGCACCGTGTCGCCTTGTATGCTGGCCTGTACTTTCATTTTACTGTCCTTGACGAATTTGACGATCTTTTTCGCCAGTTCAATTTCCACTCCCACCTTGACGGTGCAGGAACGTTTAACCTTGTTACCGCTGACCTTTTCAATTTTATCGCTAATCTCCAAGCACTTGATATCAACGCTTCGCTTGGTGAGTTTAGCATTGAGAACATCCTGAACCTGGTTCAGCTGAAATTCATTATCAGCATGCACGGTCAGCACTAATTCTGCCTGCTCCACGCGTGCGTCGGAACCCTTGAAATCAAAGCGCGTGCCAACTTCTTTGTTGGTCTGCTCGACTGCATTTTTAACTTCCGTCTTATCCACTTCGGATACGATGTCGAATGATGGCATTGCAATTCTCCTTAAACTTAATCTTCTTAACTTACTTTTTCAGACGGAGGAAATGCTTGATTAGGGGGGCTACGAGTGGATTTGATTCGCTAACCAAAGCTGCAAACGTAATTGACCGCGTCCTGTGCATGTATTTCAAAGCTGCCATTAGCAGCTACATTGAACTGCATACCGGTAGTGTAGGTTTTAGCAGCGTCGTCGCCTGCTATTTTAACTTGACAAGTGCCACTGGTAATTTCCATGAGTTCCGGGGTGTCGACGTTAAAAGTGAGCTGGCTGCCAGGCATTATCACACCGACTGTTTTGCGTGTGCCATCCGGGAACAGGACGGAGTGTGATACACACTTACCGTCGAAGAATACATTGGCTTTTTTTACAACGCTAACGTTATCGAATTGGGACATGGATACTCCTGATTGGGAATGAGGTCATTTATATTAATATGCTTAATGAATCATCGAACGTATAAAGTGTTTCGGACAAGTTTTAACTACTGCCCTAGCTTTGCCGCAATGCGCATTCTAAGAGCGTTCAGCTTGATAAATCCGGCTGCGTCCTTTTGGTCATAGGCACCTTTGTCATCTTCGAAAGTAGCAATGTTCGGATCGAATAGCGAATTGGTTTTAGAGTCGCGTCCGACCACAATGACATTGCCCTTGTACAGTTTGATGCGCACCCAGCCGTTAACTTTTTGCTGTGTGTGATCGATCAGTGTTTGCAGTGAGTGGCGTTCTGGACTCCACCAATAGCCGTTGTAAATCATACTGGCATAGCGCGGCATCAAATCATCTTTCAGATGCGCAACTTCGCGATCCAGCGTGATGGATTCTATTGCGCGATGTGCCTTGAGCATGATGGTACCGCCAGGGGTTTCATAACAGCCGCGTGATTTCATACCGACGTAACGGTTTTCTACCAGGTCCAGACGGCCGATACCGTGGTTGCCGCCCAGTTGATTAAGCTTGGCAAGTATTTGGGCCGGACTCATGTGTGACCCGTCGAGGGCGGTAATGTCGCCGCGCTCGAATTCAATATCAATATATTCAGCCGCATCTGGCGCTTGTTCCGGTGACACTGTCCAGCGCCACATGCTTTCCTCTGCTTCGGCGGCGGGATTTTCCAGATGGCGACCTTCAAAGCTGATGTGCAGGAGGTTTGCATCCATTGAATAAGGCGATCCGCCCTGCTTGTGCTTCATATCTACGGGAATACTATGCTTTTCAGCGTATGCCATTAATTTTTCACGCGAGAGTAAGTCCCACTCGCGCCACGGCGCAATTACTTTGATGCTCGGGTTAAGTGCGTAATAGCCTAGCTCGAAACGAACCTGATCGTTGCCCTTGCCGGTGGCGCCGTGCGACACCGCTTCCGCGCCAGTTTGCCTGGCGATCTCAATTTGGCGCTTGGCGATTAGTGGGCGCGCGATAGATGTGCCGAGCAGATATTCTCCCTCATACACGGTGTTGGCGCGGAACATTGGGAATACAAAGTCGCGTACAAATTCGTCGCGTAGATCGTCGATGAAAATATTTTCCGGCTTGATACCGAACTGCAAGGCTTTTTTGCGTGCGGGTTCGAGTTCCTCACCTTGACCAATGTCGGCAGTGAAAGTTACGACCTCGCACTGATAGGTATCTTGTAACCATTTCAGGATTACTGAGGTATCCAGCCCACCAGAGTAGGCGAGGACAACTTTTTTGATTTCACTCATTTCGTTTTTCTCTGTTTAATAAACCGCCAATGAAAATTAGGGTGCGCAAGCACCTCCTGCATTTTTACTTTAGTTATTCACATTACCTAATAGCAGATATTCCATCAGTGCTTTTTGTACATGTAATCTATTTTCTGCTTCGTCCCATACTGCGCTTTGCGGGCCGTCAATTACAGCGGCGTCGACTTCCTCTCCGCGATGTGCCGGCAGACAATGCATGAACAGCGCATCTGGTTTGGCGACGGACATCATTTCGGCATCCACAATCCAGTCAGCAAACGCTTTGCGGCGTGCATCGTTCTCACGCTCAAAGCCCATGCTGGTCCAGACATCGGTGGTAACCAGGTCGGCATTACGTGCCGCATCCATCGGGTCAGCAAATTCTTCATAGTGGTCTTCGCCGAATAGTCCAGCACGTTCTGGCTCAACTTCATAGCCAGGTGGGGTGGACACATGGACGTTGAAGTCAAACACTTCTGCTGCTTGTAACCAGGTATTGCATACATTATTGGAATCACCGATCCACGCAATGGTTTTGCCCTGAATGGAGCCGCGTTGTTCGATATAGGTGTAGATGTCGGCCAATATTTGACAGGGATGGTATTCATTAGTCAGGCCGTTAATCACCGGCA
>JBKJQT010000056.1:0-2606 GCA_046593855.1 Candidatus Nitrotoga sp.
GAGACCGCTCCATAGCCGGGCGATGGTCACGCCATCGCGATAATTTGAGTGCACGCAGGAACGGCCAACTTCAACCATGCGATCGCGCATGTGAGCCAAGCGTGTCAGATCAAACTCAGTTTCTGCGTAATAACCGCAAATGGTTCGAGCGCGGTCGGGGGGCAATATTCGATAGGTACCGATCACCTTGTTGGTGTTGTTATCGCGTACTAACAAATGTTCGCAATAACGATCGAAAATGTCGCTGTCAATTCCTTCATGTGCGCTAGGCAGAAAGGCGCCCATTTCTTCAGCAAATACTTTATACCTCAGACGTTGCGCTTCCTCAATTTCTGAGTCGGATCTAGCCATACTGAGGGTAAACCTGTTATGTGACAGGTGGTGTTTTTGGTTCAGATTTAACATCGTTGTCTCCATGCGTGGGGTAAAGACAAATCTAACTATGGCTTGTTGCAGGGGTATTACAGGTGGATTAAGGTTTGATGAAATGTGCACGTCATTTGCGTACGCAATTGTTGGATTAAAGTCGTGTTGAGCAATAGCGAGGGGTTTAACTGCAGCAGCGCAAGATTGTGGTGGAGATTGTGACGTTATTCAATTGTATGACTGGCATGGCCAGATGAAAGATTGGCCACGCACGTATGGATTGCTTCTCGTGCCTCAGAGGCCAGCATACGGCGGTTCTTTCCTGTACATGGGATTGCCGGTAAATAAACCAAAGTGACATGCAGGGAGGGACTGCACAGAATTTTCCATAGTGACTCGATAAAGGTCATGTCGCCCACAAAAGCTGCATCGCCGTTAACCTTACCAGTCCCATCATGATAGCGAATAGCGACCGGACAAATAGTGGATCCGATTTCAACAGGGCTTTGCAGCAGTGAAGAATGAAAATGGCCCAGTTGCGTGCCATCGGAGGTGGTACCTTCCGGGAACACGGCGATGTGATCTCCCTGTTCGAGTATGCCTTTAATTTGGCAGTTAATGCGCGCGGTCTCCTGTCGGATGTCACGCTTAATAAACAAGGTGTTAATACGGTGAAATATCCAGCCCAACAATGGCCAATCGCCAACTTCAGATTTGGCGACAAAATATGCCGGAAGCACAGCGTTCATGGAAACAGCATCCAGCCAGGAGATATGGTTGGCAACAATCAGGCGGCCCTGCGCAGTTACGTGAGGGTAACAGCCATAAGTTTCCAAGCCAACGTGTAGTAAATCCAAAAATTTGCGTGACCAATATTGTACGATGTTCTGCTGAGTTGATTTGTTCAGCAACGGGATGACGCCCGCAACTAGCATGGCATAAATTATATGGAGCGCTATGCGTACGCCCCGAAAGCAGGCAGCTGAGGTACTTGTCAGTTGCGGTGCTTGATAGGGAGTTTCGCAGCTGTGAGATGCGGGATTCATAATAGCCATGTTATTTTGTCCAAATATTTATAAGGAATGGTTTTATGGCATTAAGCGCGCAAAATATTACACTGGTATTAATTACTTTTTATTTGGAAGAATTAATGTTGTTATGAGCGAGTTTGGCTCACATTCAAGATCTCATCAAACTGCCGGAGATCGCCTGTGGGGGGGTGATAGATGGCTGGTGGAAAGCTGGACGAATATGCGGTATGTAGGGTCAGAAACGCGAAGATTGCCTCATTATCATCCAACAGATCAAATGCGAAATAGTTGTGTCAGGGTTGGGTAAGTTACTCTAAAACTTCACGCTCAATTTCTTCCACGGTGACGTGGCGCACGTCCTTACCCTTGACCATATAAACCACATATTCGGACATGTTCTTGGCATGATCACCGATGCGTTCAATGGCCTTGGCGACGAACAGAATTTCCAATGCAGTGGAGATGGTGCGCGGATCTTCCATCATGTAGCTGATGAGGTAGCGCATAATTGTGCGGAACTCCTCATCCACCAACTCATCCTGGCGCACCACCTGGGCAGTATAGGCAAGATCAAGACGAGCAAAGGCATCCAGCGATTTGTGTATCATGTCCAGAGCTAGCTCTGCGATTTTTTTAATCTCCGTATAACGCGGTAAAATAATACTTTTTCTCTGTGACAGCAGCTTGCCCATGCGTGCTATTTTTGCCGCCTCATCACCAATGCGCTCAAGATCAGTGATAGTCTTGACCACCGTCATTACCATGCGCAAGTCACCTGCAGCAGGCTGCCGCAAAACAATAATCTGATTGCAGCTTTCGTCGATTTGCACTTCCATTGCATTGACGCGGTGATCATCATTAATTACTCGGTGCATTAGCGGAACATCGTCATTTGTAAGTGCCTCAATAGCCAGCCGGATTTGATTTTCCACTAGTCCACCCATCTGTAATACTTGCGCACGTACGGCTTCCAGCTCGGCGTCAAATTGCTTAGAGGTATGTACAGTGGAGATCATGGTTCGGATGGTTTTTAAAAAGAAGTTAGTCGTGATAATACCCGCGTTCCGTGACAATTTTGTTACAGGACAAACTAATCATCGCGGTCATTTGTGCGCATTAGTGATTATGGGCACCTCTAAAAATTCACTGTTTATGTAATCGAGTTTGCTGTGTTTTGCGTTAATGCTAAGGATAAATGCAAGCAAGGTA
>JBKJQT010000356.1:0-2704 GCA_046593855.1 Candidatus Nitrotoga sp.
TCGGCGGGCAAAGTCGTCTATAGCGGCAGTGGCCTGCGTGGATATGGCAAGCTGGTCATCATCAAGCATAACAAGGCGTATCTTAGCGCTTACGCCCATAACGACCAGTTATTGGTAAAGGAAGGGCAAAGCGTAAGCAAAGGACAGAAGATTGCAGAGATGGGCAACACTGACACCGATCAGATCAGCCTGCACTTCGAGATACGCCGCTTTGGCAAGCCAGTTGATCCTGCCAAATATTTACCACTCGTAAAATCTTGAGCAACGCTGGTCTTGATGTAACCGACCACAGTCGCGACAGCGCAGGTTTGCGCTATGTCTATCCTGTGGTGTCGCGGCGGGCGGGCGGGGTGTCAGTTGGTATCAATCTTAATACTAATAACGCCTGCAATTGGCGCTGCATATATTGCCAGGTGCCGGAACTCAAGCGCGGCACCGCTTCGCCGGTTGATCTGGCATTACTGGAGCAGGAGTTGCGTGGTTTTCTTCATGAGTTATTGCACGGTGATTTCATGCTGCGCCGCGTGCCAGAAGGGGCGCGCCGCATTAATGATATTGCCTTATCCGGCAATGGTGAACCGACCAGCGCCAAAGAATTTGAGCAAGTAATAACACTCATCGGCAAACTGCGACAGGAACTGGCGCTGCCCTCCTATATCAAATTGGTTCTCATCACTAATGGCAGCCTTATGCACCGCAAAAACGTGCAGCAAGGCCTACGCAAGATGGCGCAACTTAATGGTGAAGTGTGGTTCAAGGTTGACCGTGCCAGCAAGGTGGGCACGCAACGAATCAACAACACCCGCACAAGTCTGGTTAAGGTACGCGAAAATCTCGCCACCGCCATCGCGCTGTGCCCGACTTGGCTGCAAACCTGTTGGTTCATGCTGGATGGCGAGCCGCCGAGCAAGCAGGACGAGGACGATTATCTGAATTTTCTAGCCACATTGCTGCATGACAATATCAAACCTGAGGGTGTGTTGCTTTACAGCTTGGCACGCCCAACGTTACAACCGGAAGCACCGAAACTGGCCGCGCTGTCAGAGCAACAATTAGAACCGTTCGCTACGCGCATTCGAGCGTTAGGAGTAGAAACGAAAGTGGCAACATGAATAGGAAAAACAGTCGCCAAACGTGCAAGTTTTTTTCGATGCTGAAATTTGTACCGTTACCTATGTTGTATATAAAAGGTAGATATCGAGATCATTCAACTTCTCAGATTTTTTGAAAAACTAAATCCGCTGCAATTAACCACGCACTTAGAGAATGGCTTGCCTGTCTTTAGGTATAATCCGCGCCTCATTTATTTCTTGAACACACCATGAGCATTTTGGTCTGGATTATTACCACCTGCATTGTAGGTGGGACGTTGAGCGTAATATGTGCAGCATTATTCGCGTTTAACAACCGCACACAGAAATACCTGGGTGGCATGGTGAGCTATGCGATAGGTGCGCTGCTTGGAGCAGTATTTCTCAATATTTTGCCCGAGGCAATCAGCCTAACCCCCAATGTAGCTATTTTGAGTGGTACGGTGTTGTTTGGCATCCTGCTATTTTTTATTTTGGAAAAACTGGTACTGTGGAGGCATTGCCACCATGAGCATTGCGAAGCACATCTAACTATCGATGCGGAGCATGGATACGACCATGGACGCAGTGGCATGATGATTATAATAGGTGACACTTTTCATAATTTTGTGGATGGCATCATAATAGCAGCAGCTTTTCTTACTGACGTGCATCTGGGCGTCGTCACAGCACTGGCCATCATCGCCCACGAGATTCCGCAGGAAGTGGGTGATTTCGCTATCTTGCTGCACTCGGGTTATAGCAAACTGCGTGCCTTTCAATTGAATTTGATATCCAGCTTCGCCTCTGTGGCAGGTGGCATACTCGGATACTTCACCTTGCAGACCATGCAATCTTGGATTCCATCGTTGCTGGCGCTGGCCGCTGCGAGCATGATTTATGTTGCAGTAGCAGACCTGATACCCGGTTTGCACAAGCGCGTGCAGTTACGCGATACCTTGCAGCAAGTGGTGCTGATTGTATCGGGCGTAGGGACCGTGTGGTTGATGAGCGTGTTAATGGTGGAGTAAAAAATGTTTCCTCCTGCATTACCCCATACCACTCTTTGCGTGATTAGTGCAGTGAAGATAAAGCTGGCTGCAGGAAAGAGAATGTTCAATCCAATATATAAAGTTAAAACATGAGCAAACAAAACACAGCGCCACGCGTCGGCTTCGTATCACTCGGTTGCCCTAAGGCGACGGTGGATTCCGAGCATATACTTACTCGTTTACGCACCGAGGGTTACATTATTTCTCCCAACTATGCGGATTCCGATCTGGTGGTGGTTAACACTTGCGGTTTCATCGACAGCGCGGTGGCAGAATCGCTTGAAGCAATCGGCGAGGCGCTGGCTGAAAATGGAAAAGTTATTGTTACTGGCTGCTTGGGTGCCAAAGGCAATGTAGTGAAAGATACGCATCCAAAAGTATTGGCAGTCACAGGTCCGCATGCAACTGATGAGGTAATGGAAGCTATCCATGCCCATTTGCCCAAGTTGCATGATCCATACAGCGATCTGGTTCCTCCACAAGGCATACGGCTGACACCCAAGCATTATGCTTATGTGAAAATTTCCGAGGGCTGTAATCATCGCTGTACCTTTTGTATCATCCCCAGCATGCGCGGCGATC
>JBKJQT010000049.1:0-4302 GCA_046593855.1 Candidatus Nitrotoga sp.
CTACGCCGATTTTTTTGGCGATTTGGGTTTGATTCAAACCAGCTTGTTTCAGCCCGTAAATCTGGTATCGTAGCTCGCTGGTGAGCTGCTTATATTCCTTCATCTGTGCTCCTTTTACTTGGTCGTTTAAGTGGCTCCGATATTAACGCAGCTCGCCACCTAAATTCGCTTACAAAAGTTGCACTTCAGAGTTGAATCTGCCAGTTAAAAACCTACTGTCTCGTTTTTTACGATCGATTGAATTGAATGGTAAACGGGATAATCTGGGCAAGGCCACACATTGGATGAAAGTTCCTCATAACAAATCATTGATATTAAGATGTGGTCACGAAGATGAGAAGATAATTCGCAAAAGACATAGTTGACAATGCAGGTATGACCGCCAATGTTGAAGGAGGCTGTAAGTATTTAAGGTACATCACAAAATTTAAAGATATTCCCAGTTTCTGATGAGTGCTGCTTGGCCATGAAACTGACCATCTGGTGTCATCAAATTCCATACCGTAGCGTCACGGATCATGAAACGCCGACCGGACTTTGAAATACGGGTACCAGAATAGTTATTGATGTATCCATGTCGGCTAACTGCATCCAGCAGCTTAACCCGCTCTTTTTGACTTACTTTTTCAGCAGATAGACGTGATGGCAGAACGGTAAACTCTTCCCAGCTCATTTCGAATATATCCAGCGCTCGTTGATTACCATAATTGAATATCGGGTCTATACCGATGCCGTGGGAAAGAACCGCGAACGGAGCCACAAAAAGCGCCTCTACAGCATTTTCATGAGCAATGCTTTGATCAAAAATAGGCATTCCAGTCCAGTGTAAATAGCTGGAACGCAGAATTTCAACATGATGAGGTAGGAAGGTAAATTTATTTACGTATGACATAGACAACTATAGGCGAATTAAAATTAGAGGCGCAACAGCTAATACTGGTTTAGTATAGCCTGTCGATTTACGACAAAAACTCTCATGTGTGCGTTAGCAGCTTCGCGTAGCTTGGGATTGGTTTTTTTCTCTACGATTGTGAGTCCAATTATCACCCCGGTTGCTTTTAAAATTTTTGGTGAGATGGCTTCTAATGAGTATGAACAAATATTACAGGGTTTGGCGGCATATGGTTCCGGGCTATTTCTTGGTCTTTGGGTAGTGTAGCCGTCACTGCGCGGCATTGTAGTACGCATGATCATTAGCAAAGATTGGCAAACCGGTAAGATGCATTATTTGAAGTTCATTAATAGCATCGTTTTGTTGCTGATGAATTATTCCAATGCTCCCGTATCACTACCGCAAGCAATTGCTGATCGTGATTATGACTTCTTGGCCTGCACATTGGCCATTTCCGCAGGGTTATGTTCAACTCTGTTTGCAGCCGGGTATGTTATGAGCCGTTTGTTCAAGTTGGAACGAGATGATCGTACCTCACTCATGTTTGGACTTAGAATGAACAATAATGGAACCGGGTTAGTGTTGGCATCTTTAGCTTTGTCTGCTTACCCAATTATAATGGTGCCATTAATTTTCTACGATCTGATTTAACACATTGTGGCTGGAATTGTAAATGAGGCAATGAACAAAATGGCAAATGGATAGACATTATGAAACTTGCAACACATAGGGGTTGCATTATCAATACCCCGCATACCCCTTAGATATAATGCCGAGTCGTAACCAGCATCAAGGTATACTCTGCTGATCCGCACAGCTCTTGGCAGCGGGATCTCAGGCCAACACTCTAGTCGAACTTTTAATAAAAATTTTCTAAATGCGACAAAATTTTGTAAATGAGATACTCTGCGATAGGGAACAACGCAGAGCAAGGATTGTAGACAAATGTAGCGAGTCAGAAAAACTCATTCAGGAATAGTAGTAAAAATGGGGCAGCGCCGATCTGCTGCATGAAGAAGGATACTCTCTTTAACTAGATACATTTATTATCTTGGTTCAAGGGTTCACTGTAGGAGGACTGTCAATGTACAGAATTATATTGGCTTTACTCAGCATAATTGCTGTTTCAGCCTCAGCAAGGACTATTCCGCAGATTATTACTCCTAATATCACATCAAGATTGCTGTCTACTCCAAATATTACACCGGGACTGCTGTCTACCCAAAATATCACACCAGGATTGCTGTCTACTCCAAATATTACATCGGGCCTGCTTTCATTCCCACAGTTCTCTACTTCACCAATCTTTATTCCTCACACGTTCTCTAATTTAGTAAATTCGAATCAAGGTATTTCCATTCCAGAGACTTTACCTCCATTTATCCCAACACCATAAATTTTATGTGAACATCTGAAGTACAGTGATTGTTGGAAGCAAAAGCGACAAAGAATATGCTGCTATCCGTCATACCACCCTTATGATTGACGGATCCCGAACAAGGTGGCAAACCCCATCCAAGTGCCTACCTTTATAAGTCTGCGTTAACTCCAATTCACAATTTTACTCGACCTAGCCTCAGCGCATTGCTGATCACCGACACCGAACTAAAGCTCATTGCGGCTGCAGCGATGATCGGCGAGAGCAGCAAGCCGAAAAACGGTTACAGCAGCCCCGCCGCAACCGGCACACCCAAAGCGTTGTAGGCAAAGGCGAAGAACAGGTTTTGCCGTATATTGCGCATCGTCGCCTGACTCAAGTGACGTGTACGAACGATGCCGTTCAGATCACCTTTGATCAACGTCACCCCGGCGCTTTGCATCGCCACATCGGTCCCCGTTCCCATCGCGATGCCCACATGTGCTTGTGTGCCCGTGCCAGCGCATCGTTAATGCCGTCTCCCGCCATCGCCACGATTCGTCCTTCGGCTTGCAGTTGTTTCACGATCTCGGCTTTTAGTTCCGGCAGCACTTCGGCAACCACGCGTTTGATGCCTAATTTGCACGCCACCACATCTGCAGTAGCACGGCTATCGCCGGGTGAGCATGACCACCTCCAATCCGGCAGCTTGTAAGGCCTGCACCGCTTCCAATGTGGATTCTTGATTGGATCGGCCACCCTAATCAAACCTGCAGGCTTGCCATTCACTGCCACGAACATCACGGTCTGCCCCTTCGGGCGCAGCGCATCGGCACGTTCGAGTAACGCAGTCATCTCTATGCCTAACTCAACAAATAATTTCTGATTGCCGATCGCGACTTTGAGGCCAGCCACCAGACCAGTATTACCTTTGCCACTCACTGATTTAAAATTTTTGACCTTGGCCAATGTGGGGCTGCGTTGCTCTACTCCCTTGATAGTAGATGCCGCCAGCGGATGCTCGCTGGCGCGCTCCATACTGGCGGCACCCACATGCAGAATATCGTGATCCAGAAATCCTTGCAGAGCCACAATCGAGGTCAGTTTCGGTTTGCCTTCGATCAACGTGCCGGTCTTGTCAGTACCAGCGTGTTCACTTTTTCCATCATCACCAGCGCTTCGGCATTTTTGGTCAGCACGACTGCGGTCGTACCGCGCCCAGTTCCCACCATGATCGAGATTGGCGTCGCCAGGCCCAACGCGCAGGGACCAGCGATGATCAGCACCGATACGGCTGCCACAATGGCATGAACCAATCTCGGTTCGGGTCCCCAAAACATCCATATGCCAATTGCCAGTAACGCGACGAGCACCACGACCGGCACGAAATAACCGGACACCGTATCGGCCAGCCGCTGTATCGGTGCGCTTCGCTGACCATGTGGATGATTTTCTGATGCACCTCAGGATGCATCGGACAGATATAACGTTGAACGGATGGTGTTAGAATTTTGGGAGTGGGCTCGACCGGATTAATATATTTATCAGGGGCTATTGAAAACTTTTCCACGCAGTGTTGTGAGCAAAAATTATAGTGCTTACCCGCATATTCCAAGCTCTGCTCCGACTCGCTGTCAACTTTCATTCCACATACAAGCTCTATAGTTGTGCTCATAGTCTGTTCCTTTCAATTACGTTCATCGGACATAAAGACGAGCTGAGCGAAAATAATCCAATCATCACCTCGTTACGGCTGGACAATATCATCGGATACCATGAGATGATCTTCAGCTTTCCACCTCAGACTATACGCCTCGTCCATGAATCCATGCGGCGTAAAACCTTGATAACGATGCTGCATTCGCGTATGACGCACCGTGGTCCTTACACGCTGCTCGCCTCATCAAGGAATCGTGAACCACGCGCAAAATCAATAGGCGGATTCAAGTTCGAAGTGCAACACATTGTCAATTCACCTTTATTGCATAAAGACCAAGGGGTTGATACTTCTGGCGGAGTCAAGGGCGGCTAAGCCGCGCCACTTGTGGTGCTT
>JBKJQT010000097.1:0-2543 GCA_046593855.1 Candidatus Nitrotoga sp.
AACCTTGCTTACCGTTCCCCATGAAATTCCAAGTTCATAACTGCCCGGAGGAAGTGATACTGGCCATTCAAAGTTGAAGCAGAACTCGCCGCGTGGCAACCAAGGCAGAAATATCCCACCCTGATGCGTATCAGAAGCCACCAAATAGGTGTCAGTTCCCTCATAACGAATGAACAAGCGCATTACGGGATCAAAGATACAGATGTCCCGAACGTGAAGGTTCATCTGAACTTTTATGATCTGCCCTTCTTGATAAATATTAGCGATAGGCTGGACATTTAATTCGGCAGGATCAATATTGTTTGGCTGATTCATTTGGGCTCTTTGATAAGTTTAGTTTAATAAATAAGGTCTAAGATTGGTTTCATTGAAACTTGGATGACGACTTTACGTTCAAAATTATGGGGTTTTTGAAGGCTAATGTCTGGCCGTACTCTTGGCAAGAAACGCGCGAATTTTTTATAGCAACGAACCCATGGCCGGCAGAGACGAATGCTATTTGCGGTATGTTCTTGGTGTAAGAACGGGTGTTATTTTGGGGCACTCAAATAAATCAAAGATCGCTGTGGAATCTGATGGGACAGCTTTTTTGCTATACTGTGCCCTTGTTTTTGGCCTTGCGTTGATGTCTGTTCTAGCCATGGCTGAAGCGCGTCTCGTTTTAGCTTGCAAAAGGCTGTTTCAATTTCTTTCTCTTGTTCGCGCTCGCCGCAAATTATATACGCAATCATCGCTATCTGGAGATTTGAGTATCCATACTCAATAACTCGCACTTTCTTCTCGGCAGATAAATAGTGAAAACAGTTGGTTGAGTTGCCGAATTTTTTGAGAAAGCAGTGAGATGCTGCACTTTGAATTTAGGATTCACGACACATTAAGGCATCAAAAATGCAAAATGAAAATCAGCCAATTCCTATCGGCACTCCTACTCACCCTGAGGTTCTTTATCAGTTGGGCTTAAAGTCTTTGAGTTCGAAAAATTTCGAACAAGCAGCAAAGTATCTTCATCAGGCAATACAGGTTGATTCAAAGCAGCCAAATTATTGGCTAGCTTTGGGTTTTGTTTCGCAGGCGCAAGGAAAGTTGGACGAAGCGGCAGAATATTTTTGTAAAGTACTTGAACTGAATCCAAATTTTGCCCAAGCATATAATCAGTTGGGTACGCTATATCAAATAAAGGGAAGGCTCGATGAAGCCACTGCTAATTTTAGACTGGCGTTAAAATTTCTTCCCGATTTTTCCCAAGCATGGAATAACTTGGGAAGTGTACTTAATTTACAGGGGAAAATTGATGAGGCAACGGTTGCTTTTTGCGAAGCAGTACGGTTAAAACCAGACTACGTGCTCGCTTACAATAATTTGGGCAGCGCATATCAATCTCAAGCAAGAATAAAGGAGGCTGAGAGCTGTTATCGTAAATCCATTGAACTTCAGCCGGATAATATTTATGCCCATTTGGGCTTGGGACATGCCCTTCTTGTGCAGTGGAAGATGGAAGAGGCCGAGAAAGTATTACGCCGAGCGCTCTTTCTCGATCCAGATAATATTCAAGTGTTAAGCAACCTGGCTTATTCTTTAAAAGAACAGTGCAAAAATATCGAAGCGGCATCCGTTTATCAGCATGCCTTATCATTAAAGCCAAATGGCTTGAAGGCATTCATCGGTGCTCATCTGATGTTGCCTGCGATTTATTCTAATGCCGCAGAATTGTCCGCAGTACGCAAACGTTACACTGAGGGTCTGAGGACTTTACGTGATAACACTGAAAACTTCCTTGAAATAGAACTAAAAGAATTATTGTCAGGATTGAGCTGGACAAATTTTTATTTGGCGTATCAAGGTCAAGACGATAAATCTTTGCAAGTGGAATATGCACATTTTGCGGCGGATATCCTTAGGGATGTGGTCCCAGATTTAATGCAGCCCATAAAGCAAGATCCTATAGCCAGCCAGCGACGTTTGCGCATTGGTTTCTTGTCCAGTTTTATGCGCGATTGCACCGTAGGGTCTTATTTTAAAAGCTGGGTTACTTCTCTTGACAGAGGAAGGTTTGAAGTTTATTGCTATTACATTGGGCATATACAGGATCAGGTAACCCAAGAGTTTACTGATGCTTCTGACTACTATAAACAACTTGCTGGCGACGTTGTTCATATTGGCAGGCAGGTAAAGGAAGACCAGCTGGATATCTTGATTTATCCGGAAATTGGTATGGACCCGGCGGCATCGGTATTGGCGGCGATGCGCTTGGCACCAATACAATGCGCTGCTTGGGGACATCCGGTAACCACCGGTCATGCCAACATAGATTATTTCTTTTCCAGTGCATTAATGGAGCCAGAAAATGCACAGGATCACTATAGTGAGCATCTGGTATTGCTGGATGGAATCGGAACGTGTTATTTAAAACCGGTTCTTCCTTCTCCAGCCACGCGCTCAGATTTTTCATTGCCAGAGGGGCGTGTTCTTTATCTATGTCCGCAATCTTTATATAAAATTCATCCTGATAACGATAGGTTGATGCTAGAAATTTTGGCACGAAA
>JBKJQT010000103.1:0-4481 GCA_046593855.1 Candidatus Nitrotoga sp.
CCATGCGCCATCAGAACCGAGGCGCGCCCAACTGCCGCCACCCAGTGCCAGCACTACTGCATCGGCATTCGCGCTGTGCTCGCCCTGTGGGGTGGCAAAATGGAGCGCATCATTTTCATTCCACCCACACCAGCGATGGCGCATATGGAAATGCACTCCGGCCTCGCGCAAGCGGTGCAGCCAGGCGCGCAAGAGTGGTGCTGCTTTCATGTCAGTCGGAAATACACGCCCGGACGTGCCGACGAATGTCGCGATGCCGAGGTTGTGTACCCACTCTTGCAGAGCCTCCGGCCCGAAGGTGTCAAGCAGTGGTTTGATCTGTGCACGGCGTGCATCGTAGCGCGAGAGAAATGGTTCTATTGGCTCGGAATGTGTGATATTCATGCCGCCCTTGCCAGCCATCAGAAATTTGCGCCCCACGGATGGCATAGCATCGTACAGATCAACCCGCACGCCGCCCTGAATCAATACCTCTGCAGCCATCAGTCCGGCAGGTCCGCCGCCGACGACGGCCACCGACTTGGTGTTTAGCTTATTCCTCATCCAGCAACTTTCCTGCGATCGCCCAGTTTTCGTCCGGCAATTCGCCGAAGGTAATGTAGGTGTAGGACTTCGATTTGTGCGCGATGCGTTCGAGGGTATCGGTGACCTCTGCTGCGATGGTAGCTTTCTGTTCGCGACTGAGGATACCGGCGATGCGAATGTGGATGTACGGCACAGTATTTTTCTAATTGAATAAAAAAGACTCTATGTGAATAGAGTGGGTAATTTACTTTCAGTCTACCGCAGAAGAGGTAAATCCCTTTGCCCCGCGCCAAATAAGTTCCCTTATATTGCGAGGTAAGGCGTGAGCAGTAAATAGTATGCATCACAGTGCTTCTAACTCTCATTGTGGAAATGCCCAGCCAGTCAAAACCGAGATAACACTGGTGCTTTATGCTCAACCTTTAAACGAGTGATATGAAGTAATGAATTTTCAATTTTTAAAAAAATTAAAGTTACTCTGGTTCTGACCGTTAGTACAGTTTGACCGTTACTCATTAGCTCGGCTAGTTGGCTAGATGGGTATCCAAGTGATGAGTACTTAACTATGCTCAACTGAAATGATGATGAAATGAAAACGAAAAAAGGATTCACCCTGATTGAACTGTTAGTCACCGTGGCAATTATTGCCATTCTTGCTGCTGTCGCCATACCGAGCTATCAACATTATGTCGTTAAAGCCAATCGAACTGCCGCACAATCATTTATGATGGATCTTGCAAATCGCGAAAAACAATATTTGCTTGATGCAAGAACCTATGCTGATTTTGCCACATTAGGGGTATTAGCACCCGTCGATGTCAGCAAGCATTACACCGTTGCAATAGTTCCAGCTCTAACCCCACCGAGTTTTGTTATAACAGCCACTCCATACAGCAGCCAGCAGACTAGTGACGGCGCATTAACACTGGGGAGTGACGGTAGCAAAGGTCCCGCCGACAAGTGGTAGCAGACAAACATGAAAAACCTTCGCCCAAATGAATTTGGTTTTACTCTTGTCGAGCTGTTGGTGACTGTCGTGGTGCTGGGCATACTGGCTTCTATAGCAACTAGTGGATTTCAATCTTTAATCCAAAGTCAACAAGCAAAGAACGCGAGCTTCGAATTATTTACCAGTCTCAGTCTGGCAAGAAGCGAGGCTATCAAACGCAACACCCCGGTCACCTTGACTCCAATGGATGCGGCCAACTGGGGAAAAGGCTGGACAATAACGTCAGCTGCCGGAACCATCAAATCACAATCCGAACTGAAAAAAATAGTCATATCCCAAAGTTTCTCCACCGTGGTTTATGCCCCAACAGGGAGGGCAACGGTCGCCTCAGCTTTTTTGCTTGATGTCTCAACAACCCTGACTGCAAATGCTCGCTGCATCAAGATTGAATTAAGTGGGATGCCGCGTACTTATAAATCAGTGAGCGGAACATGCTGATGACTCATCGCCAAAAAAATATTGGCTTCAGTTTGATCGAGGTGATGGTCACCATCGTAATTCTGATGGTCGGATTGCTGGGATTGGCTGCCTTACAGGGTCACGCATTAACATCACAATTGGAATCTTACCAACGGTCACAAGCATTAATTCTAGTGAGAGACATGGAAAACCGCATTAATGCTAACCGTAAAAATGCCGCAAATTATGTAACTTCAACTCCCTTGGGTGCGGGGTCTGCATGTCCGGTAGCGACGAGCTCTGTTGCCAGTGTAGACAAAAATGAATGGTGCAACGCCCTTGTTGGTGCAGCTGAAGTGCAAAGCGGAGTTTCAGCAGCAGGAACGATGATAGGCGCGCGCGGCTGCGTTTATCAAATTGTATCACCCGCGAGCGGGGTTGCCGCGGAATACCGGGCCGTAGTTTCATGGCAAGGATTGAACAACACTAAAACCCCAGATGTTACTTCAGCCACGTCTGCCGGGCAGTGCGGAGTAGGGCAATATGGCAACGAGTCTTTGCACCGCGTGGTTACGTTGCCTATCTCCATTGCAGATTTGAATTGATATGAACCATTCTGCTTACATGCGCACTTTCAAAAACCGGATATCACAGCGTGGCGTGTCTCTGATCGAGCTAATGATTTCCATCACAATCGGTCTTCTTATTCTTTCGGCCTTGGCCACACTGTTCGTTAATCAAAGCAAAACTCGCACAGAGCTGGATAAATCCAATCGCTTGATAGACAACGGCCGTTATGCTTTAGAAGTTTTATCCGATAATTTGCGACTTGCCGGTTTCTACGGGGAGCGTGAACTAGTAGCGACTGGGGTTATCAACGACCCTTGCACAACAACCCCCACCAATCCAAGCGTCACCGAGATGAGGGATGCGTTGGGTCTGCACGTGGCTGGATATGATGCAAGTAGCGTTATCGCAACCATCGGTACCCCGCCTTGCGGCCTGACTGCTGCAGACCTGAAACCTGGCAGTGACATTTTAGTATTGCGCCGCGCTGATACCACTTCAATTCCCGTAGCGTCAGTAGTGAGTGGCACGCATTACATTCAGCTTTCAAACTGCAAATACGACGCCGCAACCTCAGTCATCGGCAAAACTCAATCGGAGTTTACCCTGCGTCAGCGCGACTGTACTTCAACCAGCACTGCTGCCAACAATGTGAGGCGTTTTTTTGTGCAAACTTATTTTGTATCCCGTTACAACGTTGTTGGTGATGGCATACCCACGCTGAAACTAAAAGAACTTGATTCAGCCGGGACAGGCGCGTTCATCACCACACCTTTAGTTGAAGGCATCGAATACCTTCAGGTCGAATACGGTATTGACGGTGATAATAATGCTGATGGTGTTATGGACGATATCAATAGCGATGGTGTTGTAAGCGACGGAGATAGGGATGGGGCGGCCGATAGCTATGTTCCAACTTGTGTCATTGGGGTTCTCACACCAACTGAAATTGCTACATGCTGGTCCCATGTCGTCTCGGTCAGACTCAATGTCATTGCCAGAAATATCGAAACGACTGCCGGTTACACCAACATCAACACCTATACGCTTGGGCAGGCCGGGACATTTGGCCCTTTCAATGACAGCTATAAACGCCACGTTTACACCCAGACAGTTCGTTTGATTAACCTTTCAGGACGGATGGAAAGGCCATGACCCTGTTGCACAAACAACGCGGCAGCACTCTCTTGATGGCACTTGTCATGTTGATGTTGTTGACGCTGGTTGCACTTTCCGCAATGAATGCCAGCACAACAAGCATAGAGGTGGTGGGCAATGCCCAGTTCCGCGAAGAAGCCAACGCTGCTGCACAACAGGCTATTGAAGGTATTATTAGCAGCAATTTCACCACTAGCCCAGCTGCATCAGTCGTTGCAGTTAATGTCGGTGGCACCCCATACAATGTAACGGTTGCAGTGCCCACATGTAAAAATACCGTACCGCTCATCAACTCCGAACTGGATGCAAGCAACCCAGAAGACTCTGTCTGCCTCAGCAGCGGCTCATTACAAAACACAGGAGTAATGAATGCCTCGGGTGTCCTGTCAACGACACAACCATGGTGTTATCAACAAACGTGGGAAGTCAACGCCACAGTAAACGATAGCGGCACTGGGGCAAATACAAGCGTGCACCAAGGCGTATCCCTGCGTGTGCCGGCAGGAACGGACTGTCCATAAGCGTTTTAATCGATATTTTTATTTCCACAGAAAAAAGCTGTCTTTGTAAAACTGGAGGCGTCATCATGAAAGCGATACAACTGGTATTACTCGGCCTGACCGTTGCCCTGACGGGTATTTCCTCGCTGAGCAAAGCGGAGGATGTTGATATTTACAGCGGCCTCGGAGGCGCGGCTGGGATCCCCAATGTGCTGATCGTCTTCGATAATGCCGCCAATTTTTCCTCCAATGCCGCCGGACCAAGTTGTATTATCAATGGGGTAGCTACCGCGCTCAGTGGCACGGTGGGCGGCATAGAGCAA
>JBKJQT010000239.1:0-2926 GCA_046593855.1 Candidatus Nitrotoga sp.
CCCAAGGAGCAGCCCGAAAGGGCAAAACAAAACGGGCTGAACTTGCCTTTTTGCACAATCAGGCATATTTCGTAATTAGAATCTTGGAAATGCAGGGCTTGTTCAGCGTAGCCTTAACGAAGTCAGCAATACGCATAGCAGCAAACTTGATCCGCCAGTGCATAGTCGATCTGATCACGCGCTGGGCGATGCCGAGGCTGAAATCACGCTCGTGGAATACGGCAGTTACAACTGTCCGTACTGTCAGGCCGCGCATGATGTTGTTGCCAGTTTACGGGATCGCTTTGACGGACGGATGCGCTATGTTTTCCGCCATCGACCTATTCTCGGCAATAACAAGGCACGTCAGGCCGCCGAGCTGGACGAATACGCTCACGAAACCACGAATCGATACTGGGAAACCAACGATGCACTGATGAAACTCGGCTCCTCGCTCGAGTACATGGATTTTGAAACCTTAGCTGCCCAACTTGACCTGCCCCCGCGTGACGCATCCACGCAAGAGGCTTGGAACCGAGCGCAGGCGAAAGTCGAGGCGGATATCGCCGGCAGTAAACGCAGCGGCGCGCCCGTATCACCAACTTTTTTCATCAATAGCCGACGCTACTAAGGGCCATGGGACGAGAATACACTTGCCGAAGCCATTCTCGGGTCGCTTGGTCACCGGGTGCAGACTATGGCTCTGGACTTTGCCCGATGGGCTCCGTCGACTGGTTTGTTGCTCCTGGCGATGACGATCCTGGCCGTTGTTACGGTTAATTCACCGCTCGGTCCGATGTTCGAAGCATTGTGGAACATGCCAACTGGCCTGACAGCGGGAGACATGGCGTTCCGGCTGCCGTTGCGTGAATGGATTAACGATTGTTTGCTGACGATCTTCTTTTTGGTTGTTGGGCTAGAGATCAAGCGTGAATTAACGGTCGGGCGTCTTGCCGCGCGGCGCGCGGCGGCGCTGCCTTTGGCTGCAGCTCTCGGGGGCATGACTGTCCCTGCAATCATTTATCTACTGCTGGTGCCGGCTGGACCCCTGGCCAGTGGGTGAGCAATCCCGACCACCACGGATACCGCCTTTGCTGTGGCTTTGATTCCCTTACTGGGAAGACGCGTACCCGTCGAACTGCGGGTATTCCTAACGGCGGCAGTGGTAATCGATGATCTTGTTGCCATTGTGCTCGTTACAGTTTTCTATTCCGGGCACATCGACCCCTTCAATGTAGCCGCCGCAGTTATTGTTACCAGGCTGTTGGTTCTGCTCAACCGTGGTGGCGTCTACCGCGCGCTTCCCTACGCGCTCTTAGGGATCATCTTATGGTTATTCCTGCATGCCGCCGGGCTCCATGCCACCCTCGCTGGGGTAATCGTTGCAGTCCTTACACCAACCCGACCTCCAGCGAATCTGGCGGCATTAATGGCACAGGCCGAGTCGGTGCTTCACGTCGAACTCCGCAGTTCGGAAGAGAGAGTTCTGCGACACTGACCGTCAGAATCATCAATGCGCGCCCTCGATGCCATTCATGACCGCATCGAATCCCCGGCCGACAAGCTACTGCGGACGGTAGAACCGTGGTCCAGCTACTTGGTGCTACCATTATTTGCACTCGCCAATGCGGGCTTCGTTCTTTCCATGGAAGTTGTCGACGGACGGGAGTTCTTGATCCTTGCCATCCTGCTGGGACTGGTTGTGGGTAAGCCGCTTGGCATGGTCGCTGTAGCCGCTATCGCGGTTCGAATGGGATGGGCCGTCAAACCCGATGCCTATTCGTGGCGGCAGATGATCGGCGCCGCCGTACTTGCGGGCATTGGGTTTACGATGTCGCTCTACATCGCTGCGAAGGCATTTCCACATGCCCCGGACTTCGCGGCTGCGAAAATTGGGGTGTTCCTTGCGTCCATTCTTGCGGGCGCGCTAGGAGTCTTTTTACTCTGGCAGCAAGGCAAACGAATAATAAAACGCTCCTGAGCGGCAATGAACTCAAGGGCGCCTCAGTTTCTCTGCATAGGCAAGACGAGCGATCCTACTTATCAATACTTTGTAGTATCTCAGTGAGACGGAAATTGTGAAGTTTCTATCCCAACTTATAAATTGTCAGTCCTGGCTGCTACCCAAACTCTCAATTGAGGAAACAATTTAAAAATTTCGAAACCGCTTCCGATATTACATCGGCTGCGCACGTCAACGCCGCACCTGCCCAACCGCAGGTGCGGCGCGTTTCCATGTTTCAGTCAAAAAACCTTCACGCCGCCACCGCGTAATTCAATTTTGTTTTAAAAACAATAATCATATTCCCTTGATAAATCCGGGGGCTAATCATGGCGAGTACAGCGGGCGGGAAAGATCAACTGACGATGGCGCATGAAGCACTTCGCAAAGCCAAGACCGCTGATGAGTTGCGTGCAGTGCAGGCAATGGTGCTTCCCCTGGAAAAAGGCTTGAGCATCGCGCAGACGGCAATTGCGATAGGACGCTCGGTTGGTGTGACTTGCACTATGTGCATACGCTATCCAGGATTGCTCGCCAGGAAGCTGTGCCACCTGTTAGCAAACGGCAATTGCGCAACCGGGCTCGTCTCTCGCTGGAAGAAGAAAGCGCGATGCTCGATGAAGTACTGGAACAAGCGACGCAAGGTGGTGTGGTGATTATTCCGCCGCTGCAAGAAAAATTCGCTGAAAAGCTCGAGAAATCAGTGGCACTATCAACGATCTATCGGATGTTGGCACCCCATCGTTGGCGCAAACCGGCACCCGACACCGAGTATCCTCAAGGTGATGTGCAAGCGCGCGAAGATTGGAAAAAAACTCCCCAACACGCTAGCAGAAACGGAAGCGCTCTGGAATAACGCGCGTCCTTTGCGCCTGAAGTTTCAGGATGAAGCGCGGTTCGGCCGCATCAGTGATACGCGTATTCTTGGTGCCGCCGCCCGTTTCG
>JBKJQT010000275.1:0-2975 GCA_046593855.1 Candidatus Nitrotoga sp.
CTTTTACAACTGCGTAAGAAGGCATTCAGCTTTAGGTAATATCGCACCATTGGCTTATGAAAAACAGTTTGCAGCTCAACAACCGATTGTGGTGTCCGAAATTACTTGACCACTACAGTTTTAAGTTAACGATGTCAATGCCAATAACAGGTATGTGGTGAGCTAGGCCAGAGTAAACCCATGGTCTGTCCGTATATTCTGGCAAGGCGACCATTGGTCAGAGCAAAGTGGTATTTGTTTCAAGCCTATCGATAGAATGAGCTATGGAAAACAAACTCTCATTATTAGGTAACCAAAAAGTCGGTACATTGCGTGGGCAAACGGGGCTCACGCTGATCGAATTGCTGGTCACGATCGCAATCTTGGCGATTTTGCTGTCAATCGCTGTACCTAACTTCATTACGTTTCTGCAGAACAGTCGCCTGGTCGGCCAAACGAATGACTTGGTCACCTCGCTCAATTACGCCAGAAGTGAAGCCATCAAGCGCGGTGTTCGGGTTTCAGTATGTAGCCGTTTAAACGATACCACCTGTTCGGGTGCGACTGTATTTAATTGGGATGCGGGCTGGCTGGTATTTGTAAATCTCAATAACGATGCAATGGTTGACGCAGGCGAAACGGTGCTACAAGTGCGGCAGCCGCTGGAAAATGGCAATACGCTACGCACGTTGAGGAGACAACGTGTAACGTATCAAAGCTCGGGTTTTTCCGGCAACGCTGACACTTTTCGTCTTTGCGACAGTCGTGGCGCAGCAAGTGGGCGGGCCATTGTTGTGAGTTTGCAAGGTCGAGTATCTACTGGCACAGTACCCGCAACATGCCCCTGACCAAAACACAATCCGGCTTCACCTTACTTGAAGTCCTCGTGGCAATCGTGGTGCTATCACTTGGCTTGCTCGGGCTGGCGGGATTGCAAGCCGCCAGCCTGAGCAGCAATCAGACTGCCTATTATCGCGGCATTGCCACTCAACAGGCGTACGACATCGCCGATCGGTTGCGCGCCAATCTGGCTGGCGCGGGTTCGCCTAATTATAGTTACAACAATTTGACGGCAGGTCTCCCGGTTGGAAACCCCGACTGCTTCGCTGCGACCTGCAGCCCCGCAAATATGGCCATTTCCGACCGTCGTCAGTGGAACACGGCCAATGCAACCTTGTTGCCTAACGGCAATGGAACCGTCGTGTGTGCAGATGGCCCTGCTGCTTCAGGGTGTACCGCAGCAACAGGCAACTGGGTATTCAACATCACCGTTACGTGGACTGAAAAGGGTATGGGAGTGGACACCGATCCGAACTGTCCGGTCGGGACGCCAGCCGCAACACGTTGCTTTGTGACGAAAATCACTCCATGAGAAACCGCATATTTTTGTCTTCGCCCAACAAAGCAACGCCTCGACTTGGTCTGTCCAGGCATCAGGCAGGTTTTTCGCTAGTGGAACTCATGATTTCGATGACGCTGGGTCTGATTGTGCTGCTGGCTGTTGGTTCGATTTACATCGGTAGTCGGCAGACCTACCGGGTTCAGGACGATAACGCTCGCATTCAGGAAGCAGGTAGATATGCGCTGGAAGTGATTGGCCGCAGCATCCAGCAGTCAGGCGCGAATGCAGAAATGAATTTCAACAAATCGGCAGCCGCATTGCAATGTAATGTAGTGGGTGTATGTGTTGCTATTAACGGAGTCAATGGTGTCGCGGAGACGAATCCTGATACGCTAATTGTGCAATTTTATGCGGGGAGTGAAGAACTCAATCCCACTCCCCCTGGTTGGATAGCCCGAGATTGTACTGGCGGTATAGCCGCATTAGGTCTAGTGGTTACCAATACATTTAGCCTCATCGGTACCAATCTGCAATGTGCGGGCAGTGTAGGAGGCACGCAGCCACTGGTTGATAATGTCGAAGATCTCCAGGTGGTGTACGGCATTGATACCGATGTTTCCGGCAGCCCAAATTATCAGTCAGCTGACTTATATGTCGCAGCGCCCACTGCAGCGCAGTGGCCGAATGTCGTGACCGCGCGAATTTGT
Source organism: Candidatus Nitrotoga sp. (assembly GCA_046593855.1). GTDB lineage: Bacteria > Pseudomonadota > Gammaproteobacteria > Burkholderiales > Gallionellaceae > Nitrotoga. Next base: position 2,029 of record JBKJQT010000275.1, read on the forward strand.
GTGGGGATTAGATCGGCTAATAATGGTCTGACCACTTCACCACAGAGATATCTTAACTGTGCAGGTGCGCTAGGTGTCGATACCACGGCGACGGGCTTTATCACAGCCGCTGCCGGGGATATGCGCCTGCATCGCAGCTTTGTGGCTACCTACAACCTGCGTAACCGCGTAGTTGCTACGCCTTTTTAAGATCATGATAAATCAACGCTGCAATACTCGATCCGTTAATCGCCAGCATGGTGTCGCCTTGATTACCGGGCTGATTTTCCTGGTGGTGTTAACTTTGATTTCCGTCACGGCAGCGCGCATGTCTAGTCTTGAAGAACGCATGTCAGGCAATATGCGGGATCGCTCCCTGGCTATGCAGGCAGCCGAGATGGCGTTGCGCGATGCCGAGCGTGATATTCGCGGGGGGACAGGCATTACACGCGCACCGGCTATTTCCGGGCTGACCAACTTCGACTCAGCCTGTACTGCGGGCCTGTGTTACAACGGACCCGCAGGGAATGCTAATGGAACAAATTGGATTACCACTCCTGTCTGGAGCGTGGTCAGTATGACGGCTGCCCCCAGCGTTGCGTATGGCACCAATACGGGTGCGACAGGTAATGCCGTGCTTTCGGCGCAGCCGCGTTACATCATCGAAGGCATCGAGAAAAACGGAACAGGTACAGCTATTTATTACTACCGCATCACCGTGCGTGCGCAAGGCGCGAACGCCACTACGGTGGTGTGGTTACAGGAAGTATACAGGTCATAGCAGTGTTGTTTAATCGAAGAGTAGAGCCATGAAAACCATCTGCGGCCACATTACATAATCGAGCTTATTCCAGCTTCCATCCCGCTTCCTGGAGAAAGAATGTTGATCAGCAAGGAAGGTGTATCGGGGCACAGATGATTCCATTCCGTATTACTGCATGTGTCTAGGAATTACTGGACAAGCTTGG
>JBKJQT010000321.1:0-3178 GCA_046593855.1 Candidatus Nitrotoga sp.
GTCAGTTTTTCGAGTTCTGCCGACATTACTTGGAAATCTTCGGTTTTCATCGTAACACCTATCTCATTGTTTGATAGGGCGATAGTATAGACCTCTATTTAACTGTGACATAGCCTATCTATTTCGTTGCATTTAAAATAGTTACCACATGGGAAGTGCCTGCAAACTATAATTGCGCACCATTTTACCTTTGTAAATTTATGAATAACTTAATATCCCATTTGTGGGCTGTACTCTTGCTCGCCGGCTATACAAACCATGCTCTTAGCACAGATACTCCGCCTGCACCAGCCATATCTGCTGTACCGCAAGTTGCTGCACCTGCCACTCTGCCATCTCTACTCGCACGCCGCCAAGCCAGACGCCCAGCTCCCGATGCGGTGATCAGCTTAAAAAACCCATCATTCAATCCTGACCAGCAAGGCAAGATGAATGGCTGGACAGAGATTGAGCACGGCTCAGGCAAATCCTATACCTTTGTGGCCGATCCAGAAAATGCACTTTCCATCCCGACTAGTGCACGAATCAGGCGCCATGGCTCTGAACCTTTTGGTTTGCTCCAACAATCGATCAGCGTCCATCCCTCATGGCACAACAAGACAGTACGGCTTTCTGGATCGCTTAGAGGCGTAGACATCAGCGGAGCTGGTGGCGCACTCGTTCTTCGTGCTGATGATGGAAGTGGCCAAATTTTAGCTTGGAATTTCATGCAAAATGCCCGCGTGAAAGGCACGTCAGACTGGAAGCAATACACCATCGAACTCAAAATTCCGCCTTCTGCCTATTCTCTGATAGCCGGCGTCATGCTGGAAGATGGTGGAACGTTGTGGGCGGATAACTTAGCCATCGAATTGATCGATTAAGTTATGTTATGTTATGTTTATTGTTGCTCCAGGGGTTATACGTTCTCTTGGTTTCGGCAGTAGAGCGAATGCCCTTGTTGCCGTTTTGGCTGAATCCAGATTAGTAGCGCATTATTTCGAAGCCATGAATCAAAACAATGAAGAGCGCAATAATACCAAGAGGACCTTGTGACAACTTCACTGCTATTTATCCAAATTGTTCTGTCGCTGTTGACGATCTTCCCACCTTATTCATATAAACCCCCTTTGTAAACATTGAATCTAGGTTATTACGCTGTAGAAAAGTCCCATGATCAGGGTAGGAGAAGATCTTGCGACCTTCCCACACACCGATACTCTCATGCATACGCGGCCATACCCGACTGTTCAATGAAGTTCTTTATATTCTCTTTACCGGAACCGCGCTGCGACCCAAGGTGGCAGCCATAGTGCAGCTATCAGTAGCATGCAGCAAGAGCTTTTATTATTTCAGTTTTAATTGTGTCACCGTTCGAGTGGCGTAAGCAAGAATGATGACTAAATGTCTAAAGGTAAGCATTTTAATGAATGTATAATAGAAGCTGGTTAATCTAGTAAGTGATTGTAGGGTAGGGTTGTTTGTCTGACCCGAAACGAATCAACTCCACAATAAATCAGGAGAATTCTTATGAAGCTTTTTTATTCACCGGCTGCCTGTTCTCTTTCTCCTCATATTACCTTGCGCGAACTGCAGCTTCCTTTCGAACTGGTGAAGGTAAATCTCGCTACTAAAAAAGAGGAAAGCGGGGCTGATTACTGGACGCATAATCCTAAAGGTTATGTGCCTGCGTTGTTGCTCGACAACGGTGAGTTGCTTACGGAAGGTCCTGTCATTGTTCAATATCTGGCCGATCTCGTCCCCGAAAAGAAACTTGCTCCTGCTAACGGCACGATGGAGCGCTATCGCCTGCAAGAAATGCTTAATTTCATTACTTCTGAACTTCACAAGGGTATGGGTGCGATGTTTAAACCACAACTGCCGGCGGAATGGCGGGCGGTGGTAGTTGAAACCCTCGGCAAACGCATGGATTTCCTCTCCAAGCAGCTCGAAGGTAAGTCTTGGCTGATGGGCGAAACATTTACGGTGGCAGACGCTTATCTTTTTACTATATTGCGTTGGTCTGATTTTTTGAAGTTCGATATGTCGGCTTGGCCGGAACTTAAGAAATATGTGGCTCGTGTAGCAGCCCGCCCTGCAGTGCAAGCGGCGCTTAAGGCGGAAGGGTTGAAATAACTGCTCGAGGAACGCGTGTTAAGCTGGATTTAGTTACCACATTAAAAAAGTACGATAAGGCGCGCCTACACTGGCAGCTTTCGATTTAGAAATGGTTTGTTTTCAGAGATGGTCCGAGATGGTGGGGCTCACCCTCGCGCCATCCAGGGCAATGGATGCTTATTTCATTCATTAAGGTTTGACGAAGCGAAATGCGAATTTGTCGGTTGGGATTTCCATATCGAAATAAGCCTGAGTGCGAGGGTCGGACAGATTGCGAAGAAAGTTATTTTCTTGTTCAAGTCGGAAACCGGCTTTTTGAATCTCATCCAAAACGATAGCCTGGTCAATACGATGGAGCGTCTTGGCCGCGGTAATATCAGTGCCCGTCAGGGTGGAGTGGTCGATCACGATGAGGTATCCGCCAGACTTCAGCGCTTTGTATAATCGCTGGTTCAATCTGACACGATGGGCAACCGACATGTAGGAACTGTTGTGGTAATTCATGATGTTGGTAATCAAATCTAGTTTTGACACATCATTGGGTATGGGGTCTTCAAAAGGGCGTATCACCGGCACAATGTTCGGCTGGGGGTGATCGGCCAATCGTTTGATGAATGCTGGCCTTTGCTGGTCCCCTTGCGCCCATACCGTTCCGGTGCTTCCAACAACCAGTGCAAGCAGTTGTGTCGTGTATCCGTTGCCAGTCGCGATATCCAGTACCCGCATACCGGGTCTCACTCGGGCGAACTGTAAAAATTCTATCGGTTTGCGTGAAGCATCAGCACGCTTGTCTTCATTAGTTCGAATGGGGCTGGTAGTCGCCTGTTTGTAAAGTTCGGATAGTGTTTGCGAGTTTTTTAATTCAGGCGCGGCATACCCATTTATTCCCCATGCCAATTCCCCGCATACAAAGCCAACGGTAGCGATAAGTATCAGTATCCATCGGCCGCTTAAGTAGTATTGGAGAATCACAAAAATCTTTTCGAAAATATCAAGATCGAAGATATTTTTTAGCAGGTAAAGTTATCGTATTTATTGGAGCTTGTCTGTGTGACAGACACCAATGGAACGCTAGCGTCCA
>JBKJQT010000392.1:0-4705 GCA_046593855.1 Candidatus Nitrotoga sp.
TTACCTCGGTTGGCGACGACTGATTGATCGTGCTCATGGCTCCTTGTCCCCTCGTGCCGTCATGTTTGCCGCGTTGGGTATGAATGGCGTTCAACAATTAACTGTGACATAGCCAAAGAAATAATGATTCGCGCTCTAATGTTTCGCCTCTCCCAGCCCACTGCAAACTGTCCCAAGTACACGAACCAAGTTTTCCATGCCGTTAACGAGCAATTTTGCTTGGTCTTTGTTGGGTACCCCGGTAACGATCATGGTAAGCGTTTCTTCTAGCGGCAAATCGCCAAACTTCGATTGTTAGTGGGCAAGATTGAGCGAAAGCAGCCTTGCACATTCAGCAATTTGGTCTTTAGATGCGTGGGCGATGAGCATATCAGCCAGTTTGTTGTATTTTGCGAACATTGATAAATCAGTCATGATCACTCCGATGAAGAACGCACACTTTAACCTAGCCTTATTTGCACCCCTTACCATGCTGTCAGTATTGTTTATCCCTCGATCATATGCTGATGTACTTTACGGGCGTGTGGTTGGTGTAGCCGATGGAGATACTGTGACCGTCCTTGAGGAATCGCGCCCGCAGCATAAAATTAGATTGATGGATATTGATGCACCTGAGAAAAAGATGCCTTATGGGAATCGTTCCAAGCAATTTCTTACAGACTTGGTTTTCGACCGTCAGGTGCAAGTTGAATACAGCAAAAAAGACAGGTATGGCCGTACTTGTGGGCAAGATCATTGTGGGTGGCGTAGATGCCAATCTGGCTCAGGTAAAGGCTGGCATGGCATTACAAGAAATACCAGCGTGAGCAAACTATTGAAGATCGTTCTGCTTATTCACAGAACGAGGAAGAAGCAAGAGTGTCTAGACGTGGGCTATGGAATGACGCTGACCTAGTGCCACCGTGGGACTGGCGAAAGCGGAAGAAGGAGAGACACTGAATGCCTGTCTAGGGTAAGAGTTCTAGGTGGCGATGCGAACAGTCAATATTATAAAGTTTATGGTAATCTTTCAAAAGCATGCTTCAGCTTGGCGCAAACGCCTAATAACATGAGGAAACTGAAATGAAGAAAATAATTATCGCCGCCCTTCTTGGCATTTTCGCCAACAGCATTTCTTTTGCCGCCGATACGAGCTGTGAAGATAAAGCTGCCGAAAAGAAGATATTTGGTGCAGCCAAAAATAGCTTCATCAAAAAATGTCTAAACGATGCTGCAATAGCCTCTTGTGACAGTCAGGCCACCGATAAGAAACTGGCTGGCGCTGCCAAGAATAGCTTTACCCAAAAATGTCTTAAAGATACTGCAATTGCCGCTTGTGGCACTCAGGCCACTGATAAAAAACTGGCTGGTGCTGCCAAGAATAGCTTCCTCAAAAAATGTGAGAAGGATGCAGCAGCGGTCAAGTAGATAGGACATCCATACAGATTAGTTGTACTGGCTCAGGCCTTATTTGACAGTAACCGAGTACTTTTGGGTGGCTGTCAGATTAAATTGGGTTTAGATTGTCCACACCTCACCGGGTTTACCACTAAATAAATATTCCCGCGGCGTTCTGCCATCACAAATTATCTCTTATAGATTAAGTTTCTTTGTTGGTTAATCACATTGAATCATGTCTAATTTATGGATAATGGTGTTCTCAGCGATATCGCTATCGTTGGCTGTAGGACTGTTTTTCTATTTTTCCGGAAAACTTTATCTCAATATGGTGAAAGAGCTAGGAGTCGTTTAATAGCCGTTATAATGTATCCCTTATCTCCGCATTTTCGTAAAAATTTTAGTATCCACGAAACATCAATTAGCCAGGCATTACTGGAATAACTATTGGTAAAATGTCTAATGCCTGGTAAATAAAGCGTTGAACATAAACACGTTATAACTCACTCACAACCTTTGAAACTTATTTTCTGGCAGTCACGGGCCATCCCTTGTGCTTGTGAAATTTGCTGCGATGTCATTTTCCCTGCAGTGAAGTCTCGACTTTTCCCCGAATGTTTATGGCCCAGACCAGCGCTAAGATTGAACCACATATGTGCGCGGATATAGTCCTGCGCTACACCTTGACCATTGACGTACATAATGCCGAGATTGTTTTGCGCCTGTGCATCCCCTTGCGCTGCAGCTTGACGATACCATTTAACAGCTTCTGTGTAGTCTTGTGCGATGTCTTCACCGGTGTGATACATCACGCCGAGCATGAATTGCGCGCCGGCATTCTTCTGAGTTGCAGCTAGACGAAACCACTTAAGAGCTTCTGTAATATCCTTCGCAATACCTCGACCGTTTCTATACATATTGCCAATATTGAACTGCGCCCTTGAACCCCCCTGCGCGGCCGAAAGACGATACCACTTTAGTGCTTCGGCATTGTTCTTAGTAACACCGAAACCAATGTCAAACATCACGCCCAGACTGTATTGTGCCCGTGGGTCTCCTTGAATTGCAGCCAAGCGATACCATTTTTGTGCTTCTGCAATATCCTGCGTAACACCTAGTCCTCCATTACGATACATCTCGCCGAGTGCGTATCGCGAACTCATATCACCCTGCGCTGCTGCCAGACGAAACCACTTCAATGCTTTGGAGTTGTCCTTCGAAACGCCTTGTCCGTTGATATACATCGCGCCAAGAATTCTTTGCGCAGTTGCATCACCCTGTACTGCTGATTGACGAAGTAACTTCACTGCTTCTGTGTAGTCGCCACGCTTATATGCCGCAACGCCGTCGTCGAGTTTAACCGCCCACGCTGAACCAAGTGTAAGAGACAGCAAAATAAACATTAAAATTAACAGTTGTGTCATCGGTTCTCTTTATCTAAGGCGAATTTAATTCCTAGTAGGAAACTCAATGAGAGATAATGTTATTCAGCCTGAATGGTCGGGGCGGTGGCAGTCTCGGCAAAGACTGTGTTAGAAAAAACGGCACACAATGAAACTAGTAGCAGATACATTTTCATGGCCTTCTCCTTAAAAAGTTAAAAATAAGGGATTGTTCTTGATTTGCAAAGGGGGTTTAATCCATTGCTAGGCGGAGCTGCTTCAAGGTGGCGCCACTTGTTTGGACAGAATTTCTATCTTTATTAAGTATAGGCTTGTCGTTTATTGCCCCCATACCAATTCGCCTTTTACCTAAACTATAATACCCGTATTTATATCCGTTATGAAGATACATAAACTGAAAAAGTCTTTCTCAATGATTCGCGAGTTTCATCTTGCCGACTGGTTCACGCTGGCAAATGCGGTCTGTGGTACGGGGGCCTTGTTTTCTATGCTGTCGTATTTACAAACTACCGACGTCAAACACGTCTTCTTTGCTTGCGGGATGTCCTTGCCGCGTTAATTGTCGATGTCTGGGATGGACGGATTGCTCGATGGCGACAGCAGACTTCTGCAATGGGTCGTGAGCTCGACTCTCTCGCTGATGTTATCTCCTTCGGCGTAGCACCAGCCGTGATTGGGTACGGTTGCGGCATGCAGGGCTTATACGACCGTATTGTTTTGGCCTATTTTGTTGTATGTGGAGTATCTCGCTTGGCGCGTTACAACATTACGGCCGAGGCACTGTCTGAGGGCGAAGGCAAAGTGAAACACTTCGGGGGAACTCCTATCCCTACGTCGCTGCTGTTGGTACTGTTGATGGCCTGGGCTGCCTCACAAGGTGCATTGGGGGAGTCTCTCTGGTTCGGACAGGTCGTGTTTTTTGGCTTCACGCTTCATCCGTTGGTACTGTTGTTTGCGATTTCCGGCTCACTTATGATCAGTCGTATACGGTTTCCAAAGATGTGAGCTGCACGTCGCCAGGGTCTGCTTGAGAGCGGTATATTACGAAACATGAAGGACAGCTAAGTGCCCTTCGCAGACGGTCAAGATGTCAAGGAAAGTCGACCGCTTTTCGGCCATTGCTGCCGTTGAGGATGGCACTGGCGAATGGCAGGTGTCGTGCAGTTTGCTGACACTGACTGGACGGTGCCGAGTTGAGTGACCGCTTCCCCAAGCTCCGATGGGCAGCATCCGACACATATCGGCCATCTAACTTTCCGGAAAGCAGACCTTCAACGTTTGACATGACCGGCTGGCGCGGCTTTATCGCGCCAGTCCGTGTCGATGGATGGGTTAGGCGTCACCTGCCTCTTCGCTCGACGCTTATATCGGGGTCGCTGACCCTGTTATGGGAAGTTCGATTTGAGGGTTCTCACGGTCCTCATAATCCGAACTATGCCAATGGCTATGCAACTCGATTTCAAGCCAGTCAGAAACCTGCAAGAAGTGCTCGTAGGACTCAAGGAAGTACTGGATGTCAGGCGGTAACGCTTTCCCGAGTTAACTCGAGTATATGTCCCTGCCTTGCGGACATAGACATCGTTTGCAATTCCTCGGTTGTGAATGAATATGTCCCGAGTTGCCTTGATCTCCATGTACCGATGGAAGGCAGGGCATTCTAGCAAGTTCACCGATAGGAATTGATGCATAGATTCAGCGAACTCAATGGGCGACCTATATGCCAACTCATTATAATAGTCAACAAAGCCTGTCGACCCTGTCAGCGCTAAGTAGTAATGTCCCCTTTCTCCCAAGTAGTGTAGTGGTCAAGTAATTTCGGACACCACAATCGGTTGTTGAGCTGCAAACTGTTTTTCATAAGCCGATGGTGCGATATTACCTAAAGCTGAATGCCTTCTTACGCAGTTGTAAAAGCCCACGATATA
>JBKJQT010000075.1:0-4494 GCA_046593855.1 Candidatus Nitrotoga sp.
GCAGCTACATCTACACAACAGCCAGTCCACCTGCGCTGTCCTGTGCGGTGCTGGCCAGTTTGGATATATTGCAGAAAGAAGAGTGGCGGCGTACACATTTATGGAAATTAATCGCGCAGTTGCGTGCGGGTCTGAGAGGATTACCGTGGGTGCTGTTGCACTCCGATACCCCCATTCAGCCGCTTTTAGTCGGCAACAATAATGTTGCGGTAGCTTTGAGCGAAGCTCTGCGCAAACGTGATATCTGGGTGCCAGCCATCCGCCCGCCAACCGTTCCGCAGGGAACAGCGCGACTACGCATTTCGCTATCGGCGGCGCATAGCGAGCAGGATGTGGCGCAATTGATTTCAGCTTTCCATGAGCTTGCACATTGAAAGTCGCGGTGCCGGAGCGCCGCTATTACTGATACACGGTTGGGGAATGCACTGCGGCATCTGGGGCAATGTGGTGGCGCAACTTGCGCAACACTTCCGCGTGCACTGCGTGGACTTGCCGGGATACGGTGCCAGCTCGATTATCGCGCAATATGATTTAGATGGGTTAGTACAGCGGCTATCTGAGTTTTGGCATACTCAATATTACGATGAGCCGCTGGCACTGTGTGGCTGGTCGCTCGGTGGACAGATTGCGTTGCGCTGGGCGCTCCATGCGCCGCACCAGATCGACAAGCTCGTGCTGGTTGCTACCACGCCAAGCTTTGTGCAGCGTAGCGACTGGGAATGTGCAATGGCGGCGAATACCTTGCATGAATTTTCTGTTGCGTTGCTGGAAAATCATGCGTTGACGTTGAAGCGGTTTATTGCTTTGCAGGTGCGCGGCAATGAAAACGAACGCGAGTTGTTGACGGATTTGCGTGCCCGCTTATTTAGTCGCGGTGAACCGAATATTGCGGCATTGCGCGGGGGCCTGGAAATATTGCGCGATACCGATCTGCGTGCGGTGTTGCCGCAAATTACTCAAGCTGCTTTGGTTATTGCGGGCGAGCGCGATGTGTTGACTTCACCCGCAGCATCAGGCTATCTCGCACAGCAACTGCCCAATGCACAGTTATTCAATATCAAGGGCGCGTCACATGCGCCATTTTTATCTCACCCGGATATTTTTGTGCAACGGATCGAGGCATTTTTAAATGGATGATTTCCTGATTGACAAACGCCAGGTGCGGATGGCTTTCAATCGTGCGGCCAATGGATACGATACCGCTGCAGTATTGCAGCGCGAGGTGTGCAGCCGCATGCTGGAACGGCTGGATTATATAAAACAAAAGCCAGCCTGTGTGCTGGATGTTGGCAGTGGTACTGGCTGGGGCACGCGCCAGCTGTCGCAGCGCTATCCGGCGGCGCATCTGCTAGCGCTCGACATGGCAATTAGTATGCTCAATGTATCGCGCAGCAGGTTAAGCTGGTGGCGCAAGTTATTCGATAGGGGCAAGCACAGTTTTGTATGCGCCGATGTCGAAGCCTTGCCGTTAGCAGCCAACAGCGTAGAGCTGGTGTGGTCAAATCTTACCCTGCAATGGTGTAACGATCTGCCCGCCACCTTCAGCGAGTTACACCGCGTATTGAAAGTGGAGGGCTTGGTGATGTTCAGTACCTTCGGCCCGGATACGCTCAAGGAACTACGCAGCGCTTTCCGTGGCGTGGATGAGCACAGACATGTAAATCGTTTCGCGGACATGCACGACATCGGCGACATGCTGAAGGCCAGCGGTTTTGCCGCGCCTGTGATGGACATGGAAATTATTACGCTGACTTACGATAATGTGAAAGCGGTAATGCAGGATTTGCGCAGCATAGGCGCGCACAATGCCACTGCCGGACGGGGGCATGGCATGATGGGCAAGGCTGCATGGCTGGCACTACAGGAAAATTACGAACGATTCCGGCAAAACGGCAAGCTGCCCGCGACTTTCGAAGTGATCTATGGTCATGCGTGGAAGCCAAAGCCGAGGGTGAGAATGGATGGCGCGCATATTATTCAAACGCCATTTAAACTATGAGGCTTGAGCGAATAAATATTTCTCATGACTACTTGAACAGTCGTACCTGGATTAAACGGAAGTACAGCGGGTTGTACTTCCTACCTTAAAGCTTACGACAAAAACGATTTTAATACGGTCGCCCTGGCACCTTCTGGATTCTATTAGGCTTCAGCAATCTTGAGATTGGTACATACGATATCCGCCACCTTATTATTGGTTTGCTGTTAATTACATTCGCGGGCTTACCTCTTGTCCTGTTTCATTGTAATAGTCGAAAACTGGATGTAGGCTATCGCGTCCGGAGCAGGGCTAAGTATGGCTCTCGACGAGTGGGTATACCTCATTACTCCCGATGGAAGTGATGCTTCGTATCTCTTGCCGATTTCCTTATGGGGTAGGGCGGTAATGATAGGTTTGGCTGTAAGTTATGCACTTGGCTTGACATTTTTTGCTCATCGGTGTGAACGTGCTAACTTGGCGCTCAATTCGGATGTGCAAAAAGAGCGCGCCAGTTAGCACCGCGTTAACCATATGGAAATAGTTATCTGAAAATTTGCCAGGCGAAATGATAATGGTGTTTAAAATCGGACTGCTACCCATTATGTTGGGTATTGTTTTACTGGGTTTTTTTGCGGCCAAAGCGGCAAGGATGCGCGGCAAAAATCCGTGGGTGTGGGGAAGCTTAACCGTTGCAGTGATTACCGTAATAACATGGCAACAACTGCCAGTATGGGCCGAGACAATTTTTTATCGCGGAACGACAAAGCAATCGACTATCCCTCAACGGAAGGTTATCAGCCTGGAAGAGGCTAAAAAAATCAATATTCGCGTAAGTATGGATGACGTTAATTTTGATGTGCCGCTTGTCTATAACTTTAAAGGATACAACCAGCAATTACGCGGCTGGGGGAATGTGCCGCAAAAACAGATTGAAGGTAAGAAAAGGCTGGCTGTTGATTTCATCAAAATTGATGCCCTGTTGCCGGACATTTCTCCACTGAGGGAAGATAATCTAGCGCAATTTCAAAAATTAGAATGGGGACAAAACTTGCACGCCTCTATTACGCATACGAGGCCGTGGGATTACTACTTTAAATATTTTTTTGAGAAATTGCAGCGGCAACCCGATTTGCCGAAATTGCCCGGGATGTTGCATTACTACGATCCATCCGGCAAGGCAGATATATTCTTTAGCCATGACTACCCTACTGACGAACTGGTGCGTATTCGGTGTGATGATGACAATTTTTTTCACAGTGCATTTCCAATTTGCGTAGTTGAAACCTCTTATAGCCCTGCGCCGGACGTGGTGCTATCTCAGTCCGTAAAAAAGACGGTTTTCCATCTAAGATATGAACTGCCCAGCCAATATATTGCACAATGGCAAACGATAGGGGAGAAGCTTAAATCTCGGTTCGATCAGATGGTTAGCATTAACGCTACCTCTTTAAATTGATTTGTGGCGAAAATTATGAGGCGAGTGGATTACGAATATAGGAGATGGATTACGGCTTACGCATAGTTTCATTAGAAGGGGCTGCATATGAACACAATGTTATTTCAGGGTAAGTCGTGCAGCTGTGAAGCTGAAGTTTAATTTAAAATTGATAAACAGCAGGCTCAAGGGGCGGGGAATTTACCCGAAGAGATTAAAGTCTGGTCAGCTGCATCCGTAATGAATAAATGATTTGTCAAAAAATCATTTATTGTTGTGTTCAATAATATTAAATAACTTAGGGGAGGTAAATTATGAAGACTGTTTCTTTTAATTTCTGCCGTACAACCACGGTAGCGGTTGTATCTATTTTTCTGGCGGGTTGTGCCAACATGCAAATGGGGTCTCAGGAAGCCAAAACGACCGCCACAGGCTCTGCGGGTGGCGCGACAACACAAAACGCCAACAGCAAGCTTGAAAAATGTGCTGAATCTCTGGGTACCTTGGCAGTCGTCGAGGATACCAACGCCCCATGGTATGGCATCTTAACTGGGCAAATGAAACTGGGATCCACTACTCCTGTACTTAAGATGCTTGTTCAACAGTCTAACTGCTTTGTGGTGGTAGACCGAGGGCGTGCGATGGGTAATATGATGGGTGAACGTGCACTGGCGGAATCGGGAGAGTTACGCAAGAGCTCTAAGTTCCAAAAAGGACAAATGGTGGCGGCTGACTTCTCTATGAGCCCTTCTATCACGTTCAGCAATACGAATGCCGGAGGCGCGGGCGCTGCGCTAGGTGGCCTCTTTGGATCCGTTGGTGCTCTATTGGGCGGCAGTATGTCTGCCAAAGAGTCCAGTACCATGTTGACCTTGGTTGATAACCGTTCTGGCGTTCAGCTAGCTGCAGCTGAGGGTAGTTCACGTAATATGGACTTTGGATTCTTGGGCGGCTTATTCGGAAGCGCGCTTGGCGGGGCTGGTGGAGGCTATTCCAATACTGCAGAAGGAAAAGTTATTGTGGCCGCATTCACCGATTCCTACAACAATATGGTGAAAGCCGTGCGTGCTTACAAAGC
>JBKJQT010000025.1:0-3779 GCA_046593855.1 Candidatus Nitrotoga sp.
CTCGGTCCATGGACTGACTTTATCTGGGGCAGCGGCTTTAACACCTTTTTTGGCCGCAGGCCGAACAACCTTATCACCAGGCTTAGGTGTAGGTTTATGCAACGTACCTTCGGCCAAATCAAATTTGGCAACAGGCATTGTCGCTACTTCGGTAATTAAAACCTTATTAGGTTCTGGCACTTTAATGGGCGGCACCACAGGTTCGACAACTGGCACCGTTTTGCGTTTAGCGTGTTCTTTCTTAGCTTGAACTTCAGCGGCCTGGCGAGAAGCTAATTCTGCCTGACTACGTGCTTCTTCAGTACGCAGAGCAATCTCCTGCTCGCCTATTATTTCGACTTTTGAGGTCTTTAACACAGTCTGCACGGTGACTTTTGCTACAACAGCAACTGGTTGTTCTATCTGGACAGCTGTGATTGGCGCAACCACGCGCTTCTTACGCACTTCGACTTGAATGGTGCGAGCCCTGCCTGTGCTATCCGCCTTCTTGATCTCCGTGGTTTCACGGCGCGTCAATGTAATTTTTTTACTTTTAGCACTGCCACTGCCATGCGTGCTGTGCAGATGCTCCAGCAACTGTGCCTTGTCCTGCTCCGATATGCTGTCTGATTCCTGCTGTTTGGCAATTCCGGCCGCCTGTAGTTGTTCAAGCAGCAATCCGACCGGCAAGCTGAGCTCACCAGCAAACTGCGCTACATTAATTTTTCCCATCACTACCCCTTAACCCCCAAAATTTGAGACTTATAGCTCTCAATACTCAACAGAAACAGTTAGCCAGAATCGCTTTAAATTAATTTATGCCTTCGCTAGTCTTTGCCAAATAAGATTTTTTAATCTGACATGCATAAATGACCACATTGACCCTTACAAAATTTGTATATTTAATAATATTTGGAATACATATCATGCAAATTTATGGATTGTTCGGGTTAACATGATTATCTTCAGTCAACTCCACCTTAAGCAAACCAAGGAGCACGTGCAGCCATAATTAACCGATTTGCACGTTCTTCATCTATGCCTGCCTGCTCAACCAGTTCGTCCACGGCCAAATCAGCAAGCTGTTCCTGTGTGCCAATGCCCTTGCTTGCCAGAACGCGTGCAGTTTGCTCGTCCATGCCATCAAGTTTAACTAAATCCTCAATGTTGTGCTCCACCAACTCTTCGTTGACAATTGCTGCAGTCAGCAGAGCATTACGCGCACGGCTACGCAACTCATTCACTGTTGCCTCGTCCAGTGATTCGATTTCCAGCATTTCATTCAGTGGCACATAAGCCACTTCCTCTAGCGTATTAAAACCTTCCTGGACTAGAATATCCGCTACCTCTGCATCCACGTCGAGCTTGCCCATGAATAAATCACGCACCTTGGAAAATTCCTGCTCATTCTTTTGGCTGGATTCCTCCATAGTCATGATATTAAGTTCCCATCCGGTCAACTCACTGGCCAAGCGTACATTCTGCCCATTTCGACCAATAGCCTGTGCAAGATTTTCTTCCTCAACAACCACATCCATACTGTGATTATCTTCATCTACCATAATACTGGTCACGTCAGCCGGGGCCAAGGCATTGATTACACTGGTAGCGGGGTCTTCCGACCACAGTACAATGTCAACACGCTCGCCCGCCAACTCATTGGTTACAGCCTGCACACGTGAGCCGCGCATGCCCACACAAGTACCAATCGGATCTATCCGCTTATCGTGAGAGCGTACCGATATCTTTGCGCGAACGCCTGGATCGCGCGCAGCACTAATTATCTCCAGCAGCCCCTCCTCAACTTCCGGAACTTCAAGTTCAAACAATTTAATTAAGAACTCAGGCGTGATGCGCGACAGGGTAATTTGTGGTCCACGTATTGAACGATCTACACGCAATAAATAGGCGCGTACACGATCCCCAACGCGCATATTCTCCTTTGGAATCATCTGATCACGTGGCAGCAGCGCTTCAATTTTACCAAATTCGACGATGGCATTGCCACGCTCGATACGCTTCACGGTGCCGGATACCAAATGCTCCTTACGCTCCATGAAGTCATTTAGAATCTGTTCGCGCTCCGCGTCACGGATTTTCTGAAAGATCACCTGTTTAGCTGCTTGTGCACCTATGCGTCCAAAGTCAATGGATTCTAAAGGTTCTTCAATAAATTCTTCCAACTGGATATTCGGATTACGTTTCCGGGCCTCGCTAAGCTTAACGTGCAGATCAGGCGTTTCGAAAGTTTCATCATCCATTACCTGCCAGCAACGAAATGACACATACTCACCAGTGTTACGGTCAATACTGATACGTACATCAGACTCTTCGACAAAACGCTTCTTGGTTGCAGACGCCAAAGCAGACTCCAGCGCACCAAACACTATTTCCTTGTCCACGTTTTTTTCACGCGCCAAGGCATCAACTAACAATAAAACTTCACGACTCATCACTGCCTCCAACCAAACCGAATATTTTTTAAAAAAACGCGCTCACTCGCTTATTTTTTATACTTAAATTTTACTATGTTAAATTTTATTTCAGCCAGGTGCATAAGTAACCATCCTGCTCTTCCGCCTTGCGGGGCCAGACAAACTTAACTTTTTTATGAATAACGCGTAAAGCCAATTTTAAAGCATTCGGTTTAAGCAAATCGTTCGCCGCAAGCAAACGGTCATAATATTAAAATGTAGGCACTAAATGCGCCTTATCCAAATTCGATAGCTCGATCAACACCTGCTTGTCATCCACATCTAACTGTAACAAACCATTCTCAAGGCTACCGAGAATGCCGATGAAATTCTTACGACCTGCCAACGGGATGCGCAATTTTAACTGCGCCTTTTTACCGCGAAAGCGTATGAAATCTGCCTCCTTCTTGATCGGACGGTCGAGCCCCGGAGATGAGACTTCTAGTCGCCCGTAATTTACCCCCTCTACTGCAAACAAGCGGGTCAGCTGATGACTGACTAATTCACAATCTTTCACCGTAATTCCTATTGCCTGATCGAGAAGTACTCGCATCAATCCCCTGCCAGATAATTCAAAGTCAACCAACTCATACCCCAAGCCAGTCACCGTCGTTTCCACTAATCTCGCCACATCCATAATCATGCCCACAAATAAAAAATGGGCCTAGGCCCATCTGGAAAACTGCACGGATTATAGCAAAAATAATCTGTTAGTGGAAATTGACCTCACCGCACTATTATCCTACAGGATGTGTATGGTCAATTATTTGGCTATGTCATCATTAAAAATGATGTAGTTTTTATCTTAAATCTTTACGTCAAATGATTTACAGAGAATATTACAAGGGAGATCATTCTGAGAAACGCAGAATTTATGCAATAAATTACTTCAATCCGTGAATTCAGTCATCATCAGTGCAAACTGTTAATGCTTCATTGAACTAAAAATCCGACGAGTCCAAGCTACATTAATAGAGCGAGTATTTCGCGGATTTCCCGGCGTAATTCACATGAATTAGCGGATGGTTGAATCAGTTGTGGCGGCGAATTTTCTAGCTGTTGCCCGATGAATCCATTTAGACGACCACGAGCTCCACTGATAGTAAAACCCTCTTCATATAGCAATTGCCTGATACGACGGATGAGTAAAACTTCATGATGCTGGTAGTAGCGCCGATTACCCCCTCGTTTAACTGGTTTAAGTTGGGTAAACTCCTGCTCCCAATAACGCAATACATGCGCTTTCACCCCGCACAAGTCACTTACTTCACCAATAGTGAAATACCGCTTTGCCGGAATCAATGGCAGGGCGGAATTAAGCTTGTG
>JBKJQT010000313.1:0-7101 GCA_046593855.1 Candidatus Nitrotoga sp.
GGAAACGAGACTCGAACTCGCGACCTCAACCTTGGCAAGGTTGCGCTCTACCAGCTGAGCTATTCCCGCAAAAATCGAAGTCCGCATTATAGTGATATTGCTATCAGTGTCAAGAAAACGGCATAAGTTCTTATCGCGCAAAGAAACTCTCTCGGCTTGTAGCACACGATTTGTCCGGTATAACGCAACCACAGGAGAAGCGAAGATAAACGGGACGAAATTATATGAAAAGCAATATTTAAAGAAGCCCAGTATGGACAAGCTCAGCAACAAACGCGGGATGAAACCGTGCGTTACTGAGTGCTTGCAGAGGCACTTTACGGCGAAGCCTGGACATGGCTATTGCTGCTGTCAGAAATGGTATCAATTAATTCACCAATTAACCGACATGATTGAGAAAAACCAAGATGTTTTTGCTAACGTGACGGGCATCTCTGTATAATGCGCGTTGTGAAATGAATATGTTAGTAATCCTCATTCCAAACTTGCTTTATCTCGCCCGGGTGGTGAAATTGGTAGACACAACGGACTTAAAATCCGTCGGCTGGAAACGGCTGTACCGGTTCAAGTCCGGTCCCGGGCACCAATAATCAATAAGTTGCAGCTAAATTGCACTTGTCAAAAAATAGCTCAGTTCCGCAAAAATGAACTTCCCGGTTAATTCTTACAAGAAATAGCCATTAATGGTGAGTGACCTGACACAGCAAACACAAAAAGTACAAGTACTCACGGTGCAGCATGCAAATAAAATTTATGTTGCTACAATCGTAAAAGTAGTCAAGACAACGTTCCCATTCAATACGCAATCTTTTTTTCCGCTGTAACTTTGCTCAGCCCATCAAAATATTCCAGCTAACCCGACCTTTTTAATCTCTGAATGTCATAAACGCCCATCTTTCTCAGTGGCAACGGGGATGATATTTTAATTTTTAAAGGTGTCCTAATGCTGAGCAAGCTCAATCCCTCTCAATACGAAGCAGTGAAGTATCTGGATGGCCCCCTGTTGGTGCTGGCTGGCGCAGGCAGCGGCAAAACGCGTGTTATCACTCATAAACTGGCCTATCTCATTGAGCAATGCGGCTATGCACCGCGTAACATCGCCGCAATCACCTTCACCAACAAGGCTGCAAATGAAATGCGTGAGCGTGTGGGGAAGCTGTTATCGGGGCGCAATACCAAGGGTTTAACTATTAGCACCTTCCATGCGCTGGGCATGCAAATCTTGCGTGAAGAAGCTGGTCTGCTTGGCTACAAAAAACAGTTTTCTATCTTCGATAGTGCTGACACCGCAAAGATCATTAGCGAGCTGCTGGGATCACCGGACAAGCAAGATATTCGTATCGCACAAAGTGTCATGTCCAAATGGAAATCCTCTTTCACCTCGCCGGAACAGGCGTTTAGTCTGGTAGAAAATGAAGCAGAGCAACGCACTGCATTACTTTATGGACGTTATCAGGAAACATTGCGCGCCTATCAGGCGATGGATTTTGATGACCTGATCCGTTTACCGGTGGATTTGTTTCAGGGTTTTCCTGAAGCCCTACTACGCTGGCAGCAACGTTTTCGTTATTTGTTGATCGACGAATATCAGGATACCAACGATTGCCAGTATCAAATGACTCGCTTGCTGGCGGGCAGTCGCGCAGCACTGACGGCAGTGGGTGACGATGATCAAGCGATCTATGCTTGGCGCGGAGCGAGCACTGCGAATTTACAGAATTTACAAAATGACCACGTGAATTTGCGCGTCATCAAGCTAGAACAGAATTATCGTTCTTCGCAACGCATTTTGACCTGTGCCAATCATTTAATACGTAACAACACCAAGCTATTCGAAAAAAAATTGTGGAGCGACCATGGACCGGGCGACCCTATCCGCGTATTCGCAGCCAGGGACGGCGAGAACGAAGCAGAGTCCGTAGTAATGCGTTTGCTGGCACATAAATTTGAACACAATACGCGCTTTTCTGACTATGCCATTCTGTATCGCAGCAATCACCTATCACGTACTTTTGAGGAACAACTGCGTGGACAAAAAGTGCCTTATACCGTTAGCGGCGGAAGTTCCTTCTTCGATCGCGCGGAGATCAAGGATCTCACTGCCTATTTGCGCTTGATTGCAAATACGAATGACGATCCGGCCTTCATTCGCGCCATTACTACGCCTAAACGCGGTATCGGCAACCAGACACTGGAGAAGCTTGCGAGCTATGCCGGTACACGCAACATCAGCCTGTTCGCAGCAGCTTTCGAGAGCGCCATGGCACATCAACTTCCTGCACGACAGCACGATGAATTACTAACCTTTTGCAATTTCATTAATCGCATGGAAGCGCGCGCTGACAAGAAAGAATGTGCGACGGTGATGGCGGATTTAATGAGCGCCATAGATTACGAAGCCTGGCTGTTTGACAGCCATGAACCGCGTCAGGCGGAAAGCAAATGGGCAAATGTTACGGATTTTGTCGGCTGGATCAATCGCAAATCGGAAGCCGACGGCAAAACGTTACTGGCGATGACACAAACAATCGCGCTGATGAACCTGCTCGAATCCCGCGAAGAAGAAGTGGATGCTGTTTCATTATCAACTCTACATGCCGCAAAGGGTTTGGAATTCGGCCATGTGTTCATGGTTGGAGTGGAAGAAGGCACCCTGCCGCACCACCAAAGCGAGCAACCGGAACAGATTGAGGAAGAACGTCGCCTTATGTACGTTGGTATAACTCGCGCGGAGCGCTCGCTGCAAATCAGCTACTGCACCAAACGCAAACATGGAAAAGAATGGCAAGTATGCGAAGCAAGCCGCTTCTTGAAAGAATTGCCCGCAGATGAACTAATTTTTTCGGGTGTATTACCAACAGGTAGTACACCCGAAGTAAGCAAAGATGAGGGAATGGCGAAATTAGCGCGATTGAAAGCGATGTTAGGGTGATTCATATTGGCAATGCCAAATATTGGAAAATGAAAATTTGAATACTGAAGCTCAGAACATGAAGTGAAATAAGCAAAAAAGTAATCAGTGAAAAAATACGCTACTGAAGTTCAAGTTATTCCATCCAGTTTGCTGCTACTTTACCCCATCCGTTGTCTTCTCGACTCAAACAAACACACCCCTGCGCTCACTGAAACATTCAAGCTTTCCACGCTGCCCAGCATCGGAATACGCACAAGCTGGTCGCAGGTTTCTTGGGTAAGTCGACGCAGGCCTTCTCCTTCCGCCCCCAGCACCCAAGCCAATGCGCCGGTATGTCGGAATCCATAGAGGTCAGTTGTGGCCGCGCTATCTGCACCGACTACCCAAATATCGCGCTCTTGTAGCTCGCGCAAGGTACGTGCGAGGTTGGTTACGGTAATATAGGGAACCGTTTCCGCCGCGCCGCAGGCAACCTTTTCCACGGTCGCATTCAAGCCAACGGCGCGATCTTTAGGGGCGATGACGGCATGTATGCCGAAAGCATCGGCACTGCGCAAACAAGCACCCAGGTTATGCGGGTCTTGTACACCATCCAGCACTAGTAACAACGCGGGCTCGGTGAGTGTATCCAGCACGTCATCCAGATGCCGCACCTTTTGCGCGGCGTCTACGCGAGCGGCGACACCTTGATGACGAGCATTGCCAGCCATGCCATCAAGACGCTTTGTATCCACAGGAACCACGCGTACGTTGTTACTTTCCGCCAGCTTCAACAAATCACGAACCCGTGGATCGCGACGTTGGGTATCTACATAAAGTTCAAGCACGCTGTCAGCCTGCTGGCGAATACGCGCAGTAACGGCATGAAAACCATGAATTACACGAGTTTCAGCCATGACGTAGTTTGGTTTTTTTTGGTTTCTTAATTTTCGCTTCCTTAGCTGGCGATTCCCCAGCTGGCAGATCCAGCACGAAGTCGAGCTTGGTACTTTCCATATCCACTCTCACGACTTTAACGCGCACGCGATCTCCCAAGCGATAACGCTTGCCAGAGCGCTCACCTAGCATCTGGTGCTTGGCCGCATCGTAATGAAAATAATCTGTACCAAGTTCAGACACATGCACCAGCCCTTCGATGAAAAGATCGTCCAGCGCAACGAACAGGCCGAAGCCAGTCACTGAAGATACCGTGCCGTCGAAGCTGCTCCCGAGATGGTCACGCATGTAGAAACATTTCAGCCACGCTTCAACATCACGTGTGGCATCGTCAGCCCGGCGTTCTGTCATGGAACAATGTATTCCCAGTGCGTCCCATTTCTCTTTTGGTTTGTATTGATTGTTATTTAACACAGCCTTAATAGCGCGGTGCACCAACAGATCGGGATAACGACGAATAGGCGAGGTAAAGTGTGTGTATGCATCGTAGCCGAGACCGAAATGACCAGTATTTTCTGGGCAATAACGCGCTTGGCGCAATGAGCGTAACATTACCGTTTGCAATAAAGCGGCATCAGGTCGCCCCTTGACCTGTTTGAGCAGCTTGGAGTAATCGCCAGCCTCAGGTTTGTCGCCACCTCCAAGTTCCAGGCCGAATTCCTTAAAGAACTCGCGCACTGCTTCCAATTTTTCAGGTGTGGGGCCTTCATGCACACGATAGAGCACCGGGTGCTTACGTTCGCTGAGGAAATTGGCGGTACAAACATTGGCCGCCAGCATGCATTCCTCGATCAGGCGATGGGCATCGTTACGTACCAAGGGAATGATGCGCTCAATCTTGCCCTGATCGGTAAACATCATTTGAGTTTCTATGGTCTCGAAGTCAATCGCGCCACGTTTCGCGCGCGCTTGCAGCAAAGTCTTGAATAAGGTATGTAAATGATTGATTTGCGGCAGCACGGCGGCAAATTTTTGTGCCATTTCGCCTTGTGGGTGAACCAGCATATCAGCCACCTGGTTGTAGGTCAGGCGCGCCTGCGAAAACATAACCGAGGGATAGAAGCGGTAAGCTTCAATATCGCCTTGAGCGCTGATCTGCATATCACATACCATACAGAGGCGCTCAACATGTGGATTAAGGGAACAAAGGCCATTGGAAAGCTCTTCCGGCAACATTGGAATAACGCGACGAGGAAAATACACCGAGTTACCTCGATTCAAAGCTTCCTTATCCAGCGCGTCTCCAGATTTTACATAATGACTTACATCGGCAATTGCCACCACCAGGCGGAAGCCATTGGCATGCGGCTCGCAATATACCGCGTCGTCAAAATCCCGCGCCGTCTCGCCGTCTATGGTGACAAGCGGCAACTGACGTAAATCTTCGCGTCCTGCATAATCTTCTGGCAGCACCTGGGGCGCAATTTTTTCAGCTTGGTGTTTCGTGTCGACTGGAAACTCATACGGCAGATCATGCTTGCGCAACGCAATTTCAATTTCCATACCAGGGTCGGCATAATTGCCCAAAATTTGCACGATGCGGCCTATGGGTTGGGCATTTTTGCTGGGTTGCTGCATAATTTCCAGCATCACCACCTGCCCCGCCTTTGCCCCGATGTGCTCACCTGGAGCAACAAGGATATCCTGACTAATGCGACGATTTTCCGCTACCACGAACTGAATGCCATGCTCCTCATACAACCGCCCGACCAAACGCTGGGTGGCGCGCTCCAGCACCTCCACTATACTGGCCTCGCGGCGCCCCCGCCGGTCGGTGCCCGTTTCACGTACCACGACAGTATCGCCATGCAACGCTTTATGCATTTCCTTGGCACTCAATACCAGATCGGCGCTGCCATCATCAGGAATCAAAAAACCAAATCCATCGGGATGGCCTTGTACCTTGCCTTTAATCAGGTCAAGTTTGTCCATTACGCAGATTGCCCGCTTGCGATTACGCATTATCTGACCATCGCGCTCCATAGCGCGCAGGCGGCGCGTAAACAGTTCAGCTTCGTGCTCATCAATCTGCAACATGTGGCACAACTCTTCTTCAGCAACTGGCACACCTTGCTTTTCCAGTAATTGCAGAATGTACTCGCGGCTGGGAAGCGGATTATCGTACTGGGCACGCTCGCGTTCCAGGAAAGGATCGAGCTCACGAATGTTGTTTTTCTTATTTGTCATTGACAGAAAATCCTATAACGATTAACTTGTGCGCCCTTAAGAAGCAAAGTTTTGTTTTATTGCCCAGATGGCGGAATTGGTAGACGCGCACGGTTCAGGTCCGTGTGCCGCAAGGTGTGGAGGTTCGAGTCCTCTTCTGGGCACCATAAAATAAATTATTAATTTTATTCATCATGTTATAAAGTGCCCATCGGGGCATTTTTTCATTTATTTTCATATCAGCTAGTGTAATTGTTTTCTTGGAAATTCTTCTGGGAGCTTTACAGGCATTTGCACAATGCAATACCCTCACAACATTTTTTAACAGACTTCGTAATACAGCAAGGCTCCCGGTAATTTGACACAAAGCGTCTTAAATTATTAAATCTTATATTTAAATACATTATGTTAATGATTAACATTTGTTTTCGTAAATTTTACGTCATGATGAGCAATGCTTTGTTCGATAGATAACAATATGAAGAAGTGGGCAGCAATTAACCCGTCAGAATTAAGATCTTGCAGACCACAATATCAAGCGCAAGTTTCGATATACAAAAATACAAAATTCAACTAAAAGACTAATCTACAGCTAATTTTTATGAAATTCTATTGTTGTCAATGATATCAGGAAAGCTTGATGTCTTGTGAAAAGACGCCAATTCCATTAGTAAAATGGCTAAATAATAATTTTTTATGCTCGCTGAAAATATCGTTCCTGAACAACGTGCGAAAGTCGAGTGTTTATTTATTTTCTGGGGCTGAATCAGATACTGAATTAGCACCCGTGCACTTATTGTACGAATTGGCAAGCCAGATTGACTAGAATGGAGCAGAAGAACAACCCTATTTTTAACAGGAACAAATTTTGACATGGATTTTTTCCCCATTTTTCTAAACCTCAAGGGAAAAAAATGCCTCGTTGTTGGAGGTGGTGATGTTTCCTTTAGAAAAGTTTCCGTGTTGGTGCAAGCAGGCGCATTAGTAAAGATAGTATCGCCATACTTGTGCGAGGCTTTTAAAAATATTCCCAATATCGAATATGTTCCAGATCGATTTCAAGCTGCACATCTAAATGACACTAC
>JBKJQT010000003.1:0-3525 GCA_046593855.1 Candidatus Nitrotoga sp.
GTTACATTTATTTATGATGATATGTTCGATGATTCATGAGGTTTTTTCAAGTATTTTTGAAAACAATTCAGAAAATAAAGTGCATAAGTCTTGACGAAATCGCTTAAACAGGAGTAAAAAGTGCATGGGTGTTTGAATGCAAGTTACCTGCAGTACTGGTTTTGCCATGTACGCTCTTGGAATTCAAACAGTTTAACGGGAATCCCCCCGGTTTTTTAGCTAAGGAAGTGAAACATGGCAAACGGTACAGTTAAATGGTTTAATGATGCAAAAGGTTATGGTTTTATTACTCCGGATGATGGCAGCGAAGATTTATTCGCGCATTTTTCTGCAATTACAATGAGTGGCTTTAAGTCACTTAAAGAGGGCCAAAAAGTTACTTTTGATATTGTTCAAGGTCCTAAAGGTAAACAAGCCGCCAATATTCAGGCCCCTTGAAAAGGTTCTTGCGTTTAAAAAAGCCTGCTTAAGCAGGCTTTTTTATTAATTTAAAATTATTGAATAAATGCTGTACGATTTGAAATACAGAGCCTTAGCAAGAGTTTAAATCGCAGAACGAATCCTCGCGCCGTTTATACGGCGCTTAATGTTTGCAACGGCTCGAATAGCATTGCTAATTCTTCTGTAGAAAGTGGAGCGATAGCTTCTCCGTTATCATCCAGAATGCCTTGCGCCAAGTCACGTTTTTTCTCCTGCATTGCAACAATTTTTTCTTCCACCGTGCTTTCAGTGATCAGCTTGTAGACAAAAACCGGGTTTTCCTGGCCTATGCGATGGGCGCGGTCAGTAGCCTGATTTTCTACCGCAGGGTTCCACCACGGATCATAATGAATTACGGTGTCGGCGGTGGTGAGGTTCAGGCCTACACCACCCGCTTTGAGACTGATCAGAAAGATGGGTACTTCTCCGTTTTGAAAACGTTGTACTGGTGTGGCGCGGTCGCGAGTGTCTCCTGTCAGCTTGACATAGGGCAAGTTAAATTTGGCAAGTTCCAATTCGATTAATGCCAACATAGAGGTGAACTGGGAGAACAGCAGGATGCTCCGCCCTTCTTCCACCATGTCCGGCAGCAAGGACATAAGAAGATCCAGTTTTGCTGAATGTGTTACCTGCTTCGCAGCAGGCAGTTTAAGCAGGCGTGGATCGCAACAGATTTGACGCAATTTAAGCAGTGCGTCGAGAATAATAATATGACTGCGATTAATGCCCTTCTTGTCGATTTCCATGCGTATCTTTTCGTGCATGGCTACCCGGATAGTTTCGTATAAGTCGCGCTGAGCGCCGGATAGTTCGCAGGAGCGAATAATTTCCGTTTTGGGTGGTAACTCTTTGGCTACCTGTGCTTTAGTGCGGCGTAGCAGGAATGGAGCAATGCGGCGTGAAAGTGCTGCGCGCCGGGCGTTGTCACCTTGCTTTTCGATGGGCGTACGGAACAGCTTACGAAAATTTTTGTCATCGCCCAATAATCCTGGCAGTAGAAAATGAAATAGCGACCACAATTCACCAAGGTGATTTTCCATCGGTGTACCAGTGAGCGCTAGCCGGTGGCGCGCTTTAATTTGATGCACAATTTGAGTGGCTTGCGACTTTGGATTTTTGATGATATGACCTTCATCAAGGATTAGTAAATGAAATTCTTGTCCAGTCAGCACCTCTTTATCGCGTGGTAGCAAGGGATAGGTGGTGAGCACCAAGTCATAAGCCCCGATAGATTCGAAATGTTGCTTGCGCAATTGGCCATGCAATACCAATACGCGTAAATCCGGCGCAAAACGTTCTGCTTCACGCAGCCAGTTGAACATCAGGCTAGTGGGTGCGACCACCAGGCTAGGTTGGTTCATGCGTCCGGATTCTTTTTCTACCAGAAGATGGGCTAAGGCCTGTACGGTTTTACCCAACCCCATATCGTCAGCCAGGATACCGGCTAGCTCATATTCGCGCAGAAACTGCAGCCAGTTAAGCCCTTCTTGTTGATAGCCCCGTAAATCAGTCTTCAGACCAGCAGGCGGCGCAACCAGCTGAATCCCATTGAAATCGCGTAGTTTGCGTCCTAATTCACGTAGACGCTCGCCGCCCAGCCAGCGTAAATCCGCAACACCTTCCAGCTCTGCCAAGCGTCCCGCCTGAACCGCAGATAACTCGATCCGCTGCAAATTATGCACCGCATCCTTATCGAAAAGCTCCACCAGTACTGACAGAATGTTTTGTATACGAGAAATCGGTAACGTCACCAAGCGGCCATCAGCAAGTCGTGCTACGAGCGGCATGTCTTCAGCGCTAAGCTTTGCCAGCGCCTGCAAGCTCATTTGTTCTGGAAACTGGCGAATTAAATCCAGCAAGACGGGCAGCAAGTTGACTGGTAGCCCGTCTATCTGAATCCCCAGCTCTATGTCGAACCAGTTATTGTTACCATCGTCTTCATTGACGGTTGCGGTCCAGTCTTCAATTTCGGCGAAACGAAAGTTGAAGCTTGGTTCCATTTCAATCTGCCAGCCAGAGGCTCGCAGATCAGGAAGGTCGGCAAGGCAAAAGTTGATCCACTCTTTGTCATCCCCACCCAGAATAAAAGAACCATTGTGCTTTTTATGTAATTCGGAAAAAATTGATAAATCAACAAAGAAAAATCCCAAATCGGCAAGTTTGTCGAAATAACTTTCTTCTGCTGTGACGTCACGGTCGATGCGTAACAATTCATCACCGCTACGCTGTGCTATAGATTTTTCGGTTGACATAGCGTCAATTCGCACGCCGCCATAGTCGAATTCAAGGCGCACCAAATCGAGTGTTGTAGGCTCATGGTGGTGGTCTTTAGCGTGGAAAGAGCCAAAATAAGGCGGCGGATTCAATGCTACTGTGTAAAAACGTAAATATGGGACAGGGTGTCGATCGCTTACCTTTCGTTCTTGCAGTACCTCCGGCAGTTGAACTTTTATACCGGGTAGTTTTTGTGTCAATTCATTGCCGATACGACCGGCCAGTGCTGATGGGATCGCTGGTGCGCTAACCAGAGCGTAAGCAATTTCGTCGGGCAGGCCGATATCTAATTCGCCGCAGATCGATGCGACTTCATTGACATACCAAGGGGGAGAAAACGGTAGCACCTGTGAAGGGGGTGTGGTTTCAACCTGTAGCCGATGGTTTCCCTGTGTGTCCATGGTCCAAACGGGCTGCGTGACGCATTTTTCACCAAAGGACAGAGGCTCGGAATCAGTTGTTTCCCAGAAGCACCTGCCAGTGGTGATCATTTCTGTCATCCACCGGGCACCCTGTGTACCAGCTAAATAGCCACCTGTCGCAAGCATCAGGTTTAGTGCAGCGATAATTTCCTGATCCCGCTCGGTAAGATAGGGTGGCGCCCCGCCGATTAAGATATTGGCTATGGAATTATGAAACGTTTTTTTGCCAAACCCCCCGGCCTTGAGCAATCTGGCAGTGAAATATGTTACCTCCACTCTTGCTGGTTTACTATCACTTAATTTTAAGACATACAGTAAGCGCTGCAACACGTTAACTGGCAAGCTATCG
>JBKJQT010000147.1:0-4310 GCA_046593855.1 Candidatus Nitrotoga sp.
CTAAAATTACCGTAGCTGCAATTTTATTAAGTTTCATTATTATTCTCCTGTATTGATTAATGTAATTTCCAACACTTCTTGTAACCCAAATATTCAAGGCTGTTTCCCTTAGCCTTATTAAAGCACGTATCGTGCCACAAATTTATATTATTCATTAATAAGCATTATTTACGTATTGCATGGGTTTTAAATTGAAAATTGTAAATTTTACCGACAACCAACCCTGTACTTAAAATTAAAGATTAGCTTTTATTTACGGTCTGCGTTGCAGTCAAGACTCTTGCAATTTCCTCTTCACTGCGTAAATATGTGCATTCCCTACCCATACCCTTCTATAAAAAATGTCTTCCAAGACTGAATTTAATTATGCCAGCGCCTTCAGCCGCAACTTAGGGATTGTCAGCCCAGATGAACATAAACGTCTGCGTCGATCCACCGTGGCCATTGCCGGCATGGGTGGAGTTGGAGGGGATTACCTCATCAGCCTCGTGCGCGCCGGGGTGGGCGGATTCCACATTGCCGAATTCGATGAGTTTGAGCTGGCTAATTTCAACCGACAGTACGGGGCCAACACCCATACGCTGGATCGGCGCAAAATTGAAGTGATGATGGAATACGCCTTAGAGATCAATCCGGAACTACGTGTAAAAATTTTCGACAAAGGTCTCGATGCAAGCAATATTGATACATTTCTCTCAGGCGTAGATCTGGCGGTAAACGGCATGGATATATTCGCGGTCGACATGCATCCATTGCTGATCAACTCAGCCACGGCACGGGGGATTGTCACCGTGGCAGCGGTGCCACTGGGACTGGGGGCGGGCGTACTAGCATTTGGGCCGGGGGGTATGTCTTATGAAAATTACTTTGCTATCTCCCCGGACATGAGCGAGGAGGAAAAAATCATTCAGTTCGCTTTGGGCTTCGCCCCCGAGATGTATCATCTGAAATATCTGGATCCGCAATCAATTAACCTAAAGGCACGCAAGGGACCAAGCTCAATCGCCGGCTGCAAGCTGTGCGCAGGCTTCATCACCACCCAAGCGCTGCTGGCCTTGTTACATCCGCAGGAATTGCACCTGGCGCCTTGGTACACTTACCTGGATGCCCGTCTCAACCGCTTCCATCACCGCCGCCTATGGCTGGGCAACCGTAATCCGCTGCAACGACTGAAGAGCTTTGTAGCAAAGAAACGATTAGATAAAGCCAGTAAATAAACGTAGCAGCTTTACAAGGCAGGTATTAAACTAAAAGTTAGTTGATCTGCCTGAGTTAAAGATTCATCCATATTTTCCGAATATAAATAAACTACTCACTCATAAATTAAATTGCCGAGGCAATAATCATGCCTCTTACCCAGCAGGAAATTTAGGCATGCTGGTTCAACTCTACCAATTTTTGAGTAATTCCGGATGTCTGATTAGTAAAGAGGTAAGCATGCAACGCTACATAGAATGGATTATTCGCTACCGATTCGTAGTCATTACCTTGACATTTGTCATCACAATTGCGGCGGTCATTCAAGCCAAAAATCTGAATATCATTATCGATCCTAATACCATGCTTCCTCAGTCTCATCCCTATGTGACGACGAGCAACCAGGTTGAAAAGATTTTTGGGTCTAAGTATGTTGTCATGGTAGGTATCACTCCGAAAGAAGGCGATATCTACCAGCCGGTAGTATTAGAAAAGGTTCAGCGTATGACAGCGGCTTTTCTTCAGACACCGGGCGTGGTTAAAGAAAATCTGCTGAGCCTTTCCTCAAAACGCGCTAAAAATATTGCTGGTACGGCAGAAGGCTTGGAAGTCAAGCCGTTAATGTCGACGGTTCCAACTACGGCCGCGCAAATTACTGAACTAAGAGGAGCAATCGAGAAGAACCCTGTTTATTTGAATTCCATCGTATCTCCTGATGCAAAAACAACAGCCATTCTCGTAGAGTTCAAGGACGGGCCGGGTGGTTTCCGGGCAATCATGGATAAAGTGGAGGCTGTCGTTGAGCATGAGCGAGATTCCCGAGTTGAAATCAACGTGGGGGGAATTCCAAGTTTTCTTGCCCGCATTGAAATTTACTCCGAGCGTATTGGGTTTCTCTTCCCAATTGCTATTTTGGTTTTGAGCCTGGTACTTTTTGAAGCCTTTCGGACAAAGCAAGGGCTTATTTTGCCACTTCTTACAGCTGGCTTGGCTGTAGCTTGGGGAGTAGGCGTGATGGGCGCTTCCGGCATTCCAATGGATGTATTTAACTCCGCGACCCCCATTTTAATCCTGGCGGTGGCAACAGGCCATGCCGTACAGTTGCTCAAGCGCTATTACGAAGAATATTTCCGCTTACGTGAAACGACTGATCTTTCCCCGAAGGCTGCAAATAATCAAGCAGTCATTTCCTCCCTTATCCATGTTGGGCCAGTCATGATAGCCGCTGGAGTGGTGGCCTCACTGGGATTTTTTTCCTTGGTGGTATTTAAAATCAGCACAGTACGTACTTTCGGAATTTTTACCGGCATTGGAATCCTTGCGGCATTGATCCTGGAAATGACGTTTATCCCGGCTTTACGTTCAATACTCGCTCCACCAAGTGATATTGAAAGAAAGCGTGAACACAAAAGACGGATTTGGGACAAAGCAACCAACGCGATAGCAAGCTGGGTGACTGGCACCAATCGGCGCAAGGTGTATGGAGGCGTTTTGCTGTTCGTAATTATTACCTTGATCGGTGTCAGCAGGGTGACTGTGGATAACTCAACCAAGAGTTTTTTTTCTCCTGAACTAATTTTCGAAAAAGACGATAAAGCGCTTAATGGGCGCCTTGGTGGTACCAATACGATGTATTTGCTCATTGAAGGCGCAAGCGACGATGCCATTAAGAACCCCCAAACTCTCCGTGCCATAGGAGAGCTGCAACGTTTTCTTGAAAGTCAGCCCTATGTCGGCAAGACTGTTTCATTGGCCGACTTTATCATGCGCATGAATCAGGCTATGCATGGAGATGATCCCGCTTATTATAAAATTCCCGACAGTCAGGAATTGATTTCGCAATATTTACTGCTCTATTCAATGTCTGGCGAACCGGGCGATTTTGATTCCTATGTCGATTATGGGTACCGCTCCGCCAATCTGACGGTATTTCTGAAGACAGATAGCAGCGCCTACATAGAGAAATTGGTAGAAAAAATTCATGCATTCACAGCACTGCATTTCGATCAAAATGTACATATTGGAATCGGCGGCAGCGTCCCTCAAGGTGCAGCACTAAATGAGGTTATGGTTTACGGAAAAATACTCAACATTCTACAAATCACTGGTGTCGTTTTCATTATTTCCAGTCTGATTTTCCGTTCATTGGTAGCAGGAATGCTGGTTCTTCTCCCTCTTCTGGTTGCTGTTCTGGCTAACTTTGGTCTAATGGGGTGGAGTGGAATTCCGCTGAATATTTCAACTTCGCTTATCTCGGCGATGGCCGTTGGAATAGGGGCGGATTACGCAATCTATCTGATCTACCGGTTACGCGAAGAACTTACCATGGGAACTGACGAAATTACAGCGGTCCGAAACGTCATTGGAACAGCGGGGCAAGCTATTCTATTTGTTGCGATCTCAGTATCAGCTGGTTATGGGGTGCTGCTGTTGTCGTTTGGGTATAATATTCACAAGTGGCTAGCCATTCTGATTGCTGAGGCCATGATTATGAGTTCACTCTCTGCGCTATTGCTTATCCCCGCGCTTATTCTTACATTCCGTCCCGATTTTATTTTCAGGAGAATTGCCGTGAAACATAATACACCACCGATTTCTGTCATCGTATTAGCACTTGTTTTTTACCTATCAGGGATGCACCCTCAAAATGTCTGGGCAGCGGAACCCGATCTGATCAAGATCATGGAAAAAAATTTCGTCGTTTCCAAAGTTTCTGATTCAGTGGCTGACGCCACGTTTACCCTGATTAATAAGACTGGGCAGGAAAGGCTGCGTAAAACTTTTGGCACGACCAAGCTGGAGGAAAACGGCATCGACAACATGCGCATGATGCGGTTCTTGTCACCACCGGATGTGAAAGGAACGGTATCGCTACTGATCGAACATGCCGACAAGGATGACGACATGTGGATATATCTACCTGCACTAAAAAAAGTGCGCCGTCTTGTTTCCAACAACAAGAAAGATAGTTTTGTAGGCACGGACTTTTCTTTTGCCGACGTGATTGGTTATAAGGTGGGTGAATGGAATTACAAGCTGCTGAAAGAGGAAATGGTTGACGGGCAGCTCTGCTACGTAATCGAAGCATTACCAAAGTCTGACGCTGTTAAAAC
>JBKJQT010000176.1:0-3701 GCA_046593855.1 Candidatus Nitrotoga sp.
CGACGAAGGCGATTTATCGCATTCACCAGTGATCGCGTTTTGCCAGAGCCAGCACCAGCATAAAGAAAAAAACCTTTGATTCAGTGAGATTAAGACATGCGTAAATTTCATCGTCTACACCATCATCAATACCATTGTCGTCTTGTGGGAGCGCTTCAGTCATGGCGTTGCACCTGCGTCTTTTTTCAAGTTGCTGCTTTTTTGCGATCCCGTTTGGATTGAACTCGGGCATCAAGGCGAGGCCAATGTTCGGCATGGAATTTTTTATTGGTTATTGTTTCTATCGGGGCAGCTCGCATGACATCAATTCCCCATTGCGTAAATACGAACATTCCGGCATCTGAGAGTGCTAGTTTTTCCAGCCATACAACTCGATCTATCAGATAACGGTCGGGTTTTATATCGGCGAATCCTGATGCAACATAGTTTTCGAAAAATGCCTTAGCGACCAACACGGCTAAACGTGCTTGCTCAATGCCATTCGTGTCGCGCTTGGAGGATAGACGATGCAGGTTAACGATGCGGCTTTTGGGAACAAGGGTCGGGTGGAGAATGCGTATAGATCCATAGTCGGGGTGTTCAAGCTCGACAGCGAGCTTTCTGATTTCTTCGTTGGATAGTCCGATCAACGTTCCCATGAAGTCAATAAATAGCGTGCGTCCATCTGGTGTTTTGTAAGTAACAATGGCTGTGTTTGGCGTATGGTCGTCCGGCTCCGGAATGCGGAGTATCCCTTGCAATTCTGTTGCAACGATTCGAGCATCATGCTTTGTGGCTAAAACATCAGCGTCCTGCGTGAGATACGGCGTGTCACTTGGGGGTGCGGGGATTTTAAAATAATCGACCCAGAATGTTAGGGACTGCCCCCCAACCAGGATGGCTGGCTGAGTTGCCTTCTGGAGCGCGTGGAAAAATTTTGGTAGGTCGCTCGGCTGGAACCAATCGTAACCGGCAACCACGGTTTAGCCAGGCATGCGCACGATGCGGAATTCGGTAGGATTGACCTTTGAAATGAGCTTCGCCTGAGACACGGCTTTCGCAACAGGCATTTGGCTGGCCACCTTGCTAAAAGCAGCTTGGCGAGCTGCTTTGCTGTAAGAAGGTTTTGCCGCTACTACTTTTGCAAGATGCACAGACCCGCGTGCGCCTGCCTTCACAGGCTTTGCTTTATTTTCAACCGCATTGGCAAGTGCTCTTTTCATAACGGCATCCTAGCACGTTAAGTCTGAATCATTCAATACATCCCAGTGGGCGAAGTGTGGGGAGTCGAGCCACGCTTTACCATCTCAGCATCGGGTATCCAACATCGCTATGTGATGTGAGGGGATAAGAAATCGCCGAAATACTCCACCTTGCTTTGCGGACGCTAAATTGATGAAGCCCCAAACACACAGATAGTCTGAGGAAGTCAAAAACAAAACTACCACTCGAGTCTGTCCTCATTGATTTTTCCAAACGCATTTAAATAAAATCGCTGAATTTCCGCCTGCGCGGGAATGACGAGGTCTTGCAATATCGGCCATTCTGGGTTGAACCACCACGCCACTTGAGGCAAGATGCGCCCTCAACGATTTTTGTATCAACCATCACAGAAGAGAACAGACATGGGCGCACAGTGGAAAGCAAGGCACAAAGAAGTCGCAGCGAATGCACGTGGTAAGATTTTCGGTAAGCTGGCCAAAGAAATCATGGTGGCCGCAAAGGGCGGGGCTGACATTGGCTCAAACTCTCGTTTGCGTCTGGTGGTTGAGCAAGCCAAAAAAGCCTCTATGCCGAAAGACACCTTAGACCGCGCCACCAAAAAAGGCGCAGGCTTGTTGGATGGTCCGCTGCACATGGAACATCTGGTGTACGAAGGTTTCGCGCCGCACCGTGTACCCGTCATCGTTGAATGTCTGTCCGATAACATCAACCGCACTAAAGCCAGCATGAATGTGCTGTTCCGTAAAGGACAGTTGGGCGCGCCCGGTTCTGTATCATGGGACTTCAACCATGTTGGCATGATCGAGGCGACGCCGAATACAAAAGAGGTCGATGCCGAAGTCGCCGCAATCGAAGCGGGCGCGCAAGACTTTGAGCCTGCGGACGAAGGTGCGACGCTGTTCATCACCGAGTTCACCGATCTGGATGCCGTGTGCAAAGCGCTACCCGCACAAGGCTTCACCGTCACCTCTGCAATGGTTGGCTACCGCCCCAAAAATCCCGTCACCATCAGCAATGATGCCGAACGTGAAGAAATCGAAGCCTTCCTCGAAGCCATCGATGCGGATGATGACGTGCAGAATGTTTATGTGGGGTTGGCGGGGTAGTACTGAAGGGCGGCTTTTGACATAAATCAGACTTTCGTCTCAGCGTACCCCACTCAATTATCCAAGCTAGACCGCTGCTTTTTTGCGGGATGTCACTGCATTGATCCCGCAATAGCACACTCTTCGCCATCACAACCTGCGCGCCCTGTAGCAGGTTGCTCTTGATATTGGTTGCTATTGGGATCGATCGCAGTCTCACTCACCAGTTGGCCAATCGTTGCTCCAACGCGCAAATCATCCATACGACCGAAGTGATTGAGCCGGATGCACCCTTGCCAGTCTAGAAGAATCAACGTTGGCGTGCCCCTCATACTAAATACCTCCATCGTATGTGGAATATTGCCTGTTGTAGATGGGCGATCCACAGCAACTGGAAAACGGATACGGTATTCATAAAGGAACGCCTCTAAAGCCACGGGGGTCATTGCGCTGTGATGCTCAAAGACACAGTGAATACCGATCACGGCAACATCTGCTGCCGGAAAAGTTCATGGATAGCCGCAGCCTGTGGCAGACCATGTGACACACAACCAGGACATAGCATCTGGAATGCGTGCAGTACGACCACGCGTCCACGTAATTCCGCAAGCGTAATAGAACGTAGTGTATTGAGCCATTGAGATACTTGTAGTTCCGGAGCTACTGGGTGGATGTTAGTCATATAATTATTCCTGAGCTACGTTAAGTATCGACATCGGCAATCTGCGCACGGTCAGGGCAAGAGGACTGTCATTTTTATGGCTCTAAATCCTTAAGTGTATAGGTGGCTCAGATACACCCTGCTACAGTTGCGGCAGAATATCCAGCACAGATTCAGACGGCCGACACAAACGCGTTCCCAAGGGGGTTACGACAATCGGGCGATTAATCAGAATCGGGTTTGCGATCATGAAATCGATCAGTTCATCATCACTCCATTTCGGATTATCCAAATCCAGTTCTTCAAATAGCGTGTCTTTACGGCGTAGCACCTCGCGGACAGGCTTGCCAATGGCTGCAAGCAACGTCACCAGTTCGGCGCGGCTAGGCGGCGTTTTCAGGTACTCGATAACACGCGGTTCAATACCCCTATCGCGGATCATTGCAAGAATGTTGCGCGAGGTGCCGCAGCCAGGGTTGTGATAGATAGTGATGTCAGTCATGTGGTTGCTTTACTGAAAAAGTTCAAACCCGATCATACCAAGACTTGGAATTGTTGACCAACCTCCAAACCATTGCGGGCACCTGGATTAGCACGCCTACCACTGTGGCAAGGGCCACACAAGAATGGAAACTAAAGGCTATGTCACAGTTAATTGTTGAACGCCATTCATACCCAACGCGGCAAACATGACGGCACGAGGGGACAAGGAGCCATGAGCACGATCAATCAGTCGTCGCCAACCGAGGTAA
>JBKJQT010000279.1:0-3089 GCA_046593855.1 Candidatus Nitrotoga sp.
ATCGCGGCAGCGAACCCGCACTTCGCGCTCAAGATTTTGGCATGGCTTAGCAGCGACGTTAAAAGCAATCGGCACCACCGTATCAAATTTATATAAATCGGCAATGTCATACACAAATGAGAGCGGCTTACCACTATGGATGAAACCGATGGCAGGCGCGTAACCAGCTGCCAGAATCGCGGCCTCCGTCACACCATACAAACATGAGGTCGCAGCAGACAGGCAACGATTGGGAATATCTGCCGCATCCCAATCCTGCCGGTCATAATTGCGCGCCTTCCAATTGACCTTATATTGCTGGGCGAGCAGTTGATACAGCGCCCGCACCCGTGCACCTTCGATACCGCGCAATTGTTCCACACTACGACGCTGCGGCGGTTCTTCACCAAAACGGTACTTGTACATCGCACGCACTACTTTTAAGCGGGCTTCGTCATCCAGCGCCAGCTTAGCCTGATACAGCAAGCGATCCGCGCGCGAACCGCCAGGCTGTCCGGACGAATACACCCGAACGCCGCCTTCGCCGACCCACACCAGCAAAGTACCAACCCGCGCCGCAAGGGAACAAGCAGCGTGCGATACCCGTACGCCCGGTTCCAGCATCAGGCAGGCAACACCACCAATCGGGATATGCATGCGCACGCCATGCATATCCACAGCCACAAACGCGCCATCCAAAACATCGAGTTGGCATTTCTCAACAAAAAGAACCGATAGGCGTTCTTTGATGGGGATGGGTTTCAGGGGTGGGAGCACGTGTCATTCGCTTTCTATTCTTTTTACGAGCAGCAAGCCACACCCAAACGCCTTGGCATGACCTAGACCAGTAAATAGTGTTTGCTGGAACAATTCTGGATCGGTGACAAATAGTTCGCCTGAAAAGTCCACGGTACTGAATCTAATATCGCGTTTGCCTGCTTTGTTTTGCTGATAGGCATCAACGCTGGCTGCTACCACCTTAAAACCATGATTGCTGGCGCGCGACTGTAACCAATTGATGCAAGACTTCTGCACCAACTCATACAGTAAAGGCTTGTCATCTTCGTCGGGCCATCCCTTCCATTTCGCATCAAAGTTTAACCCACGCTCAGCCAAAAGCTGTTTTTTTGCCTGCATCACAACATCATGCCGTTGGGATTTACCGGCGTTATTTTTCTTGGTCACCACGGGATTGGCGCAAAGCTGGAAAGACAAATGCTGGCCTTCCAGCAATTGCGGATCATAGTTTCTGCTTTGTACCTGCCATGCCTCGCTAAATGCTGTGGGCGGACATTGTGACACCACATAAAAGCGTGGCGTCTGTTCAAGCGCATGGCGACGAAAAATAAAGTCGCGGTTCTGACCTTCCCTGTTGGGAAAAAATTTCCACAACCATTGATGCTCGATATAGGGCGATTGTGCTAGCTCATGTGCGGCTTGTCGTAACAAGCGTTCGTCAGGGGTAATAACACTAAAATACATGGCGTTTATTCCTTCACTAGCATAGCGATATGTTCGCTGCGGTCAGAAAACTGCCAGCCTTGGCGAGTAATCACTTGATCTTTACGGGTGATGCTCAAGTCCCGTTGCACGCCTACGACAGATAAATCATC
This sequence comes from Candidatus Nitrotoga sp., assembly GCA_046593855.1. Lineage (GTDB taxonomy): Bacteria > Pseudomonadota > Gammaproteobacteria > Burkholderiales > Gallionellaceae > Nitrotoga. The sequence continues at coordinate 1,593 of JBKJQT010000279.1, forward strand.
TGCGCCAAAATCATCACCCCAGGCAATTTTCTGCACGGCTAATTTATTTGGCTCTGCATGTTTGGGCAATTGCTGTTGCCACAGATCAGTCAATTGTTGCTGGTAATCCGCGAATGCCGCGTTGATAGTTATTGCGTTTAAGACACGGGGATGCAAAGGCGCAGCAACAGGGCAAGACTTGCGACCCAGATACAGCATAAACTTGGGTTTTTTCAACGCCTCGGCTAACTGCTCTAATGAATAAGGCGCATTCATCATCGTTTGCACCGCTACCAATGCGGCAGCATCCTGCCGATAATCACGGCTCGACAAAATGGTGTTTAGCTTTTGCTTTGGCAATGACAATTCATCCCGCCGCGTGGCGTGTGGACGTTTTTTCAGATCAGTGCGACTGGGTACTTGCGCAGTATGGAAATCGCGCAGCAACCGCCCCTGACTCAGCACACCTACTGCCAGGCGATAGCCAGTGCGTAACGCCGTTTGTGCCGCATCATCATCACGATTTATGCCTAATGCAGCACCCAACAAGCCTTGTATGGCGGACTGGCTCGGATATTCTGCACTGGGGCGATATTCACCCACGGCCACTTCGCCCCACGAGGACAAGGGCGCTTGCAGCTGAAAAATCAAGGTTTCCATGGCCGCTAATCCGCTATAAATTCGGCTATAGCACTTAGGCTGCCTTCACCCGTTTCAACGTTAAATTGCGCGCTGGCGTCGGCACAATCGCCATACACCTTGTTGAAATGCTCGCGTCGGGTGGTTAATTCTTTGATGGCACGGATCATGGTGTCTTCGCCTTTTTCTTGATTGGGTTTTACTGGCCTGAGAAAAGCCTGCGCTAGACTGCGTGGCTGTTGATCGCCATTTTCTGCCAACATAAATCCCGCATAAGCGCGCGAAGCAAAGCTGTTTTGTTTGCCGGTGGGCGACACCTTGGTGACCGCTTGTACGAAGGCATTCAAAGCTTTTTGTGTCAACACAGCATCGCCACCTAAATTTTTCTGCAACAGTTCACGGTCAATGCAGATATACAAATAAAACACACCCGCACCAAAACCCAGTTCGCCGATATGTGCCGCACCTTTATCTTCTTCGCCAGTATTGAGATCATCAACGGCAATAAAATAATCATCTTCGACGGCGGCTTTATGTACGGTAATTGCATGCGCTACTTGTATGGCGGCTTCTGTATTAAAGGCGGGTGATGATGCCAGCATCCGACCAAACATCGCGATATCTACAGCGGTGTGCTGTTTGCGTAATAGTTTCAAATCATCCTCTGTTGGTGCAGTCGCTGCCGCCACCAATTGGGCCACCAAATCAACAATCGCTTTTTCTTCTTCAGGGTTGAAATGCACCAATTGTTCAACGTGCAAGTCTTCGTTGTTTTCGGTTTTTTTGTCGGACTTCAATTTACCAAACTGACTAGCAATCGTTTTTGCCCATTCACGCGCATTTTTTTCGCCGACACCTTGTTGGGTCAGCGATTGATAA
>JBKJQT010000295.1:0-2887 GCA_046593855.1 Candidatus Nitrotoga sp.
CAAAAAACCAGATTTTTTCAACATGTTTCTCACGAACTTAAAACACCCCTCACATCAATGCGCGAAGGTGCGGACTTGCTTGCAGAAGGAGTGGTTGGGGAGCTGACCGTAAAACAACAGCAAATCGCAAATATCCTCCACAGCAACAGCATACAATTGCAAAAACGCATCGAAGATTTATTAAATTACAGCGCGTTGCAGACTGAAAAATCTGCACTCATAAAACATCCAGCGAATTTGGCAAGTATTTTGAGTGTCGTATTGCAGGATCAAAATCTCGCCATTATGAATAAAAAATTGAAAATTGAACTAGCTTGCACGGAATTGATGATCGACTGTGACGAACAAAAAATCAGAATCATTATTGACAACCTTTTATCAAATGCCGTGAAATTTTCCCCACCCGGCGGCCGCATTAAAATATGGTCGAACCAGGTTGATGATTCGGTGCAACTGGACATAATCGATGCCGGTTTAGGCATAGACGCAATCGACCGGGATAGAGTATTTGAGCCTTTTTATCAGGGACGAAGAATGCCCGCAAGCCATGTTAAAGGAACAGGATTGGGGCTGTCTATTGCGCGTGAATACGCACTTGCTCATGGTGGTAATATTGAGCTTAAGGGAAACCGCTCTTCTGAACAGCAGTGCGAGGGGGAATCCACTTCCGCTCATGATCGCAATATTGATTCAGTGCAACAAACCAAAACAGGCGCCTATTTCCGCCTTACCTTGCCCATCCATGATCCAGAAAGCTGTTCATGAGTATTATCCCCAAAAAAACATGGTTTTTTCTAACAATAATATTGGTCACCCTGACCGCTTGTTCAACCATACCAGCGTGCCCGCCACCAATAGTAACGTTGCCACCTCCACCTATTGCTATCCCACCGACTCAATTGGAAGTATTAATGCAATATTTCGAATCCATCCGCAAAATGTCCGTCACAGAACTGGTTAAAGAACATGACAAAGCGAAACAAAATCTAATATTGGACAAGAGCGACATTGCTCGAGCAGAATTAGCACTACTCCTTATATTGCCCAACACGCCCTTCCACGATACTGGCGCCGCACATAATCTGCTCAATGAATTGCCGAAGGAGGCAAAATTGTCGACCAGCATGCGTAGCTTTAGGCATTTACTATCAACGATACTTGCTGAACAACAGCGTATAAACGGCAGTGCGAATGAGCTATCGCAAAAGTTGAAAGATGAGCAAAAATACTCTGAAGTTTTGAAAAATCAAATCGATAACATCAAAAATATGGAAAAAAATCTCATCCTCAGGGATAAAACATAAGTATGCAAAAAATGACGGAATCTAATCCAAAAATCCTCATAGTCGACGATGATATAGACCTGCTAGAGCTGCTTTCCATTCGTTTGACGGCCGCTGGATATAAAACAGAATTGGCGCAAAGTGCCGAGATAGCCCTAAATTACTTGGACGTGTCGCGCCCACAACTGGTTATTAGCGATATGCAAATGAGCGGCATGGACGGAATGAAATTGTTCGAACATATTCACCGCACCATACCTACTTTGCCTGTAATTATCCTGACAGCACATGGTTCTATACCTGATGCGGTTGCCGCGACGCAACGAGGAGTATTCGGCTATCTGACCAAACCTTTCGATAGTAAAATTTTACTGGCCCAGGTTGTTCAGGCGCTTAGACTGGTACCTGGCACTATGCTCCAAAAAGAAGAAGCTCAAACACCGTGGCGCAAAGACATCATCACCCAAAGCGCTATGATGGAAGATATCCTCACAAAAGCAGAACTTGTCGCAAAAGGCGATGCTAGCGTGCTGATTTACGGAGAAAGCGGTGCCGGCAAGGAATTGTTTGCCCATGCCATTCACGATGCATCCAAGCGCCGTCATCGACCGTTTGTAGCCGTCAATTGTGCTGCAATTCCCGAACAGTTATTGGAATCAGAATTATTTGGGCACGTCAAAGGCGCGTTTACCGGCGCCGTTCGAGATCACAAGGGCTTGTTTCAATTGGCAGAGGGAGGCACGCTTCTTCTTGATGAAATTGGCGATATGCCGCTTCCGCTCCAGGTCAAGCTATTACGAGTTCTTCAAGAAAGACAAGTACGCCCTGTAGGATCAGTGCTGACGATTCCTGTGGATGTACGCATTATTTCTGCTACCCACCGGGACCTTCTGGCTGAAATCAGTACAGGCAGCTTTCGCGAGGATCTCTATTACCGACTAAAAGTTGTAGCGCTGACAATCCCCGCATTGTCACAACGACGAGAAGATATCCCGCTGCTGGCAAACCATTTTCTCACTATGCTTTGCGCAAAATACGATAAAGAGATTAATGGATTTTCTCCTGATGCAATGGAAATGCTGGTTCGTGCCTCTTGGCCTGGCAACGTGCGTCAATTGATGAACATTGTCGAACAATGCGTTGTGTTAGGCACTGCCCCCCTCATTTCTCCCGTGCTGATCTACGATGCCATGCAAAAAGAAGAAGAAGGGCTAGTTTCGTTCGAAGACGCGCGCAGGCATTTCGAAAGAGATTATCTAGTACGTGTGCTAAAAATTACGGCAGGAAATGTGACCAAAGCTGCGGGTTTAGCCAAACGCAACCGAACCGAGTTCTATAAATTACTCCAGAGACATCAGCTCGATCCCTCCATTTTTAAACAGTCACAAAATTAATTATTCAAACGCCCGACAGTTTCAATCCTCGCCCGTCCCGAAGGACGGGCGCTACAGTTATCGCGCCGGACTGTCTCGGCTGCATTCGCTCGTTTCAATCCTCGCCCGTCCCGAAGGACGGGCGCTACGCAGCCTATGAACGATCAATTGTTTACCTATAGGGTTTCAATCCTCGCCCGTCCCGAAGGACGGGCGCTACGCAAACAGGTT
>JBKJQT010000329.1:0-5232 GCA_046593855.1 Candidatus Nitrotoga sp.
GGCGGCACAATTTCTGCAACGCCAATTGTTCGGCTTGGGTCCCACGTGTACTCATACTTGTGGTGACACTGATTTCTGCATCAGATGACAAGTGTTGACAGCGAGAACATAAAAACGTTCCATTTCAGGCTTAATGGGTGTGTTGGCATGCGAGCAAATCATCCTTGTCAAATATCCAAAAAGAGACTACCTAACCTAATGCATTTTTTGGGAGTGGCACTGCCTTCCACGCTCACGTATAGTACGGCGGCTAACAAACAACAATAAGAGGAAGTGCAGTGCATAGCGGGCAAAAACAAAAATTAGAGTGCGCATTATATGTGGTTGCCACCCCAATCGGAAATTTGCGAGATATCAGTTTGCGTGCGCTGGATGTGCTGATATCTGCAGATACCATTGCCGCTGAAGACACACGCAATACTTCGAATCTGCTGATGCATTATTCCATTGCAGCAAACAGGTTAATCGCATTGCACCAGCATAACGAAAGGGCGGCGGCAGTAAAAGTGATCGCCCTGCTTGCCCGCGGTCAGTCCGTTGCCTTGGTATCCGATGCGGGCACCCCAGCAATAAGCGACCCCGGTGCAATATTGGTGGCAGAAGTACGTACCGCTGGTTACCCTGTGATCCCGATCCCTGGGGCAAACGCCGCATTAGCAGCCCTATCCGCCGCCGGCCTGGCCGCACCGCACTTCCTGTTTTATGGGTTCCTGCCCAATAAAGCAGCTGCACGGTGCCGCGCGTTACAAGAACTGATCGCCTTACCCTATACCCTGATATTTTACGAAGCTCCGCATCGCATACTGGAATGCGTGACTGACCTACAAAGCGTTTTCGGCGGTGACCGGCAAATTGTATTTGCGCGCGAAATCACCAAGCTTTTTGAGAGCATTCAACGATGCTCCCTCGCCGAGGCACTCATTTGGCTGAATGGTGATCCCAACCGCCAACGGGGCGAGTTCGTATTGCTGGTTTCCGGCATGGCAGCGCAACAGGAAGGATTGGATGCAGACGCTGAACATGTATTGGCGGCGCTGTTGCACGAATTACCGCTAAAGCAGGCAGTACAGCTCGCTGCGCGTATTACTGGATTAGGGCGTAACGAGCTATACCAACGCGCCCTATCACTCAAATCCTTAGCTTAACCGGACTCCCCTCATTTTAACATTCGGATAAATATCTACCATGGAACTGAAATTAACCTGCCCTGACGACTGGCACCTGCATTTGCGCGATGGTGCGTTAATGCACTCCGTGCTGCCCGACACCGCACGCCAATTCGCCCGCGCCATCATCATGCCCAACCTCCGCCCACCGGTTACAACTACCGAACAGGCGCAGGCCTACCGCGCGCGCATCCTCACCGCGCTACCTACAGGTTCACATTTTGAACCGTTGATGACGCTATATCTAACCGACAACACTACGGCGAAAGAAATTCGCACAGCAAAACAAAGCGGCATAGTACATGCGGTCAAGTATTATCCTGCTGGCGCCACCACCAACTCCGATTCGGGCGTCACTGACATCCGCAAGACCTATCCCGCACTGGAAGAAATGCAGCATTGTGGTATGCCGCTGCTTATGCATGGCGAAGTAACCGATAAAGCAGTAGACGTGTTCGATCGCGAAGCTGTATTCATAGCCCGCGTGCTGCAACCCCTACTACGCGACCTACCCGATTTGCGCGTAGTGTTCGAACATATCAGCACGATAGACGCCGCCCATTTTGTGCAAAGCGCGCCAGATAATATCGCAGCCACTATCACCGCGCACCACCTGCTATACAACCGCAATGCCATGCTCAGCGGCGGTATCCATCCGCACTATTACTGCCTGCCGGTGTTGAAGCGCGAAACACATCGTGAGGCATTACTTGCGGCTGCAACTAGTGGCAGCAAAAAATTCTTCCTCGGTACCGACAGCGCTCCGCATGCCCAGCATACCAAAGAGTCCGCTTGCGGCTGCGCAGGTATTTACACCGCTCACACCGCCATCGAACTCTATGCAGAAGTTTTCGAGCAGGTCGGGGCACTAGACAAATTGGAAGGCTTTGCCAGTTTTTATGGCGCTGATTTTTATCGTTTACCGCGTAACACTCAAAGCGTTACCTTGCGTAAACAGGAATGGCAAGTCCCTGCAACAGTCGGTTTTGGAGAACATCAACTAGTGCCATTGAGAGCAAGTGAAATGATGAAATGGAAGTTAGCGGAGTGAAGATATGACTCAGAAGTCATCCTGGTTGAAAATCAAACGACCACTCTTTCTTCAAAAAATCCGCTATTGATCAACTCTCCGGTTAACGCCTTGTAATCCGCCGCGCCGGGGCTGTGTGGAGCGTGAGCGAAAACATCTTTACCATACATAGGGCTGGTGGCAAGCGCGACGTTTTCACTAATGCGTGTATTGCATACCACTGAACCATAACGGTCCCGAAGTTTATCGAAAATTTCATACGAAAGTTTGCGCCGCGCATCGAAGCGGGTCACCACAATGCGGCGCTCGAATATACGTTTGAGTTTCACCTCCAATACATTAAGTGCGGAATCCAAGAGGTGCACGCCTTGCAGCGACAGAAAGTCCGCTGAAACCGGAATCAGCACTCGATCCGAAGCGAGCAAAGCGTTAAGCGTGAGTACTCCCAACATGGGGCAACAATCAATCAGGATCGGCGCGCCGGTGAGTGCCAAATCTTCACTCAAACCTTTTTTCAACAGGGTTGCAGCCTTAGGGTCGCTGCCATACAGTGCGTCGATCTTGGACAGCCCGAGCGAGGAGGAGACGATTTGCCAGCCCGCTGGCGTATCGCGCAAAAGTTTAGCAAGCGGAGTACTCAGCCTAAAAAAAGCATCCATACCGGCATCAGATAAAGTGGCGTCCTTCAGCCCACAGGCCGAGCTTAAATGCCCTTGAGGGTCAAGATCAAGAGCGATGGGATGCCGCTGCACCATGGCCAGCGCAGCGGCAAGATTGAGACAGGTTGTGGTCTTGCCCACCCCCCCCTTCTGATTGAATACAGTGATAACCGCCATTCTGGAAAAACCCCATGGTAATGGGCGGATGCGGAATAAACGTAGCTAGCTGACTCATCACTCTACAGTGACAGATTTGGCCAGATTGCGCGGCTTGTCGACATCAGTTCCCTTTTGCAATGCCACGTAATATGCCAGCAGTTGCAGCGCGATGGTGTGAAGAATAGGGCTCAAATATCCAGCATGCTCGGGCATTTGCATTAGGTGCACACCCTCGCTCGAATGAAAACGCGTGCCCGCATCGGCGAATACATACAGTTCGCCACCTCGTGCGCGTACCTCTTGCAGGTTGGACTTGAGCTTTTCCAGCAATGCGTCGTTAGTGGCAACGGCGATAACCGGCATGTCCTTGTCCACCAGGGCTAGGGGCCCGTGCTTTAATTCACCAGCGGGATAAGCTTCGGCGTGAATGTAAGATATTTCTTTAAGCTTAAGCGCACCTTCCAGTGCGATGGGGTAGTGCAGTCCGCGCCCGAGGAACAGGGCATGGCGCTTATCGGCAAAGCGCTCGGCCATCTGCGCAATATCGCTTTCAAGTTTCAATACCAATTGAACCGCGCTGGGCAAATGGCGCAACGCATGCAAGTGGCGCTGTTCTTTTTCTGCACTCAACCTGCCACGCTGCTTGGCGAGAACCAGAGTAAGCAGGAACAAAGCCGCTAATTGTGTAGTAAATGCCTTGGTTGAGGCGACACCAATTTCTGGTCCCGCGCGCGTCAGGAAATGTAGTTTGGAGAGCCTTACCAGTGCGCTTTCCGGTACATTGCAGATGGAAAGAGTATGTGGGTGACCCAAAGCCTTAGCGTGGTTGAGTGCAGCCAGAGTATCGGCGGTTTCACCCGATTGAGAAATGGTAACGACTAGCGCTTTGGGATTGGGCACGCTCACGCGGTAGCGATATTCGCTGGCGATTTCCACGGTACATGGAATGCCGGCAATTTCTTCAAGCCAGTAGCGCGCCACTAGCCCCGCATGGTGGCTGGTGCCGCAGGCGAGAATGAGGATGCTTTCAACTTGTTCGAACGCAGCACCAGCCTCGGCACCGAAAATGCCAGGTATCAGCGACTGGCTATTACATACACCTTCCAATGTGTCCGCGAGCGCTTGTGGCTGCTCGTGAATTTCCTTCTGCATATAGTGACGATATTCACCCAGCTCCATGCTTGCGTTTGTCAGTTTACTGACGTGTACCGGACGTTCCACCGCTTGGCCCTTGGCATCGAAAATCCGGTAGCCTTGCAAGCTTACTTCGGCTACGTCGCCCTCTTCCAGATACACCACATTTCTTGTTACCGGCAACAGCGCTGATACATCCGATGCGATGAAATGCTCGTCAATTCCCACCCCCAGTAACAACGGGCTACCCTTGCGCGCACAAATTAGCTGGCTCGGATTGTCCGCTGCCACTACGCCAATAGCGTAAGCGCCCACCAACTCGGCAAGCGCCGCCTGAGTTGCAACCAACAAACTATTGCCACGCGCATAGTAGCTGTTAATAAGATGTGCAATGACTTCGCTGTCGGTGTCGGATGTGAATACGGAGCCTTGCGCCGTCAGACGCGTGCGTAGCTCTTCGTAGTTTTCGATAATGCCGTTGTGCACCACAGCAATGAGATTGCTGCTCAAGTGCGGGTGCGCGTTACGTTCGCTGGGCACGCCGTGAGTGGCCCAACGCGTATGCGCAATACCGATGTGACCCCTGGTGGCAGCGCTTCGTGTGGTTAATTCCGCAACGCGTCCGGTACTGCGGATGCGTTGCAACTCATTGTTCTCGACGACCACCAATCCAGCTGAGTCATAACCCCGATATTCCAGACGTTGCAGCCCTTGCAAAAGAATGGGGACGACATTGCGCTGCGCTATTGCACCAATTATTCCGCACATAATTAATTCCGTGATTTATTACAAGCGCTAATTGTAGCAAGAATGCGACTTGTGCCGTAGCACGAATGTTTTATGCAGAGTTAGGCAATAAGCGGGGGAAGTGCGCCATGAGGGTAGCCTTATTAGATGACGGATGTGGGGTGCAGATCAGGTGCTTGGGACTCTATTAATCGAGTCTGACCCTCATGGCATGCTCTTGATAGCTGTCAAGTCCCGGCTGGTTATAAACGCGCTTCTTGAATAATTCAGGTTTTTTCTTGTGCCAATCTTTCAGAGCTTGAACCGGCGAGAGATGTTTGAGTGCGCGTTGCGGAAT
>JBKJQT010000091.1:0-3980 GCA_046593855.1 Candidatus Nitrotoga sp.
ATCTACCGAGTTTTTGATTATGCCGACATGCTGGCAAACGGTGCAGGGGTGCAGGGGTGCAGGGGTGCTATTCAGCTTGATTCTTATAAGCATGGGTCTGGGGCAAATTGGTGTCATGCTGGAAACTAAGATTTTTAAAATTGCAGAGTGAGATGACTGATAAATCCATACACGCAAACTGCGTTGTTGTTGAATCGCTTGACTATGAAGGTCGCGGCATTGCGCATGCAAATGATAAAGTAATTTTTATCGAAGGTGCACTAACGGGTGAGCGCGTCACCTATTCGTCATATCGTAAAAAAACCAGCTTTGAGATAGCACAACTAGGCCAAGTTATTAAGCCAACTTTCATGCGCGTCCAGCCGAAATGTAAGCATTTCGGCGTGTGCGGAGGGTGTTCCATGCAGCATATGGATGCACGTGCACAGGTTGCCGCCAAACAGCGCATTTTAGAAGACAACTTGTGGCATATCGGCAAGGTCAAGGCCCAGACCATTTTGCTGCCAATCTATGGGCAGCCGTGGGGCTACCGTCAGCGGGCCCGGCTTTCAGTGCGCCATGTATTGAAGAAGGGCAAGACACTGGTAGGCTTCCGCGAAAAGCGTGGCGGCTATGTGGCGGACATGCAGCATTGCGAAATCCTGACACCGAAAATTGCCAAGCTATTGCCACTGTTGGGACAGTTGAATGAAAGCTTTACAACTCGCGATATGTTGCCGCAAATCGAAGTGGCAGTTGGCGAGCATGTGGATGTGCTGGTGCTGCGCATTTTACAAGCGCTTTCGCCGGCTGACGAAGAGGCGATCAAACAGTTCGCCGATACCCATGCGGTACAGTTTTGGCTGCAAACAAAAGGGCCAGAAACTGCAGTGCCGTTTTACCCGCTGGACGCACCGCCGCTGACATACAGTCTGCCAGAGTTCGGGATTACCATGCCGTTTGCACCGACTGAGTTTACCCAAGTCAATGCGGATATGAATCGCGTCATGGTGAGCCGTGCCATGCGTTTACTCAATCCTCAACCGAATGAACGCATCGCTGATTTATTTTGCGGACTGGGCAACTTCACACTCCCCATAGCGCGCAGTGGTGCTCAGGTAGTGGGCATCGAAGGTAGCGCGGCGCTAGTGCAGCGTGCCGAGCAGAATGCCGCGTTTAATGATTTGACGGATAACACCCAATTCAGCGTAATGAATTTGTTTGAAATAGATGAAGCAACATTGGCGCAGTTAGGCCATTTCGACAAAATGCTAATTGATCCACCACGCGACGGTGCATTTGAACTGGTCAAAGCGCTGGGGATTGATGCGCCGGGTCGCATCGTGTATGTCTCATGCAACCCCGCAACGCTGGCGCGTGATGCCGAGATATTAGTGCATCAAAAGGGTTATGTACTAAAGGCTGCAGGCGTAATGAATATGTTTCCGCACACCTCTCATGTCGAATCCATCGCGCTGTTTGAAAAAGCGCAGGCATAGCACATGCTTCTTAATGTTCCTCAAGAGCTTCGCTTGGCAGCGCTTCATTGGCTGGCAGAGCCAGATCCTGTTCTAAAATCCGCTGGAGTAACTGCTCTAGCTCAAGCATGGAAGAAAGGTGCAATTGGCCTGGAGGTCGATGCGTCCCTGACAACACTGCAACCTATCCCCGGTCATCCGCTGCTTCCTGAGCTCGTTTCATACTTGTCTGTGCCTCGCAGGTCTATGCACACTGAAGAAGGCCGCGCTGCGCTGATTCATGCGCTGACACATATCGAATTTAATGCGATCAACTCGGCTCTGGATGCTATCTGGCGTTTCCCGGAAATGCCGCGCGAATATTATATTGACTGGCTAAAGGTCGCAGCCGAAGAAGCTCGACATTTTTCTCTGCTTTCTGCCCATCTGGGTACGAAAGGTTATGCCTATGGCGACTTTGCAGCACACAACGGGCTTTGGGATATGGTCGAAAAAACCACGGATGATATCCTCGCCCGCATGGCACTGGTTCCGCGCACTATGGAAGCGCGCGGCCTGGACGCCTCCCCGCCTCTACGAGCCAAGCTTGCGCAGGCAGGCGATATTGAAGCAGCTAAAATTATCGACATCATTCTTGCAGATGAGATTGGCCATGTATTGATTGGCAATCGCTGGTTTAACTGGGTTTGCGCGACACGTGGCCTTGAGCCTGTTGCGACCTATGCCTCGCTTGCAGAAATTTACAAAGCACCAACATTGCGCGGTCCCTTTAATATTGAAGCAAGACGGGCGGCGGGATTTAGTGAAAGCGAGCTGATGGCTTTGATGGCCGTTAAATAATGGCGATTCAATTTTTTTACATAACATTAGTTTAATGACATAAGCTTCAAGCCTGCGCGGGTCCATCTCCAGTCATGAAATCAGCCATTACAACGTTCACCAGCGATTGGCAAAAGTGCGCGTTGGTAAAACGCACGCTGCCTGATCCGGCTAAAAAACGTTGGATTGCCACCTGATAGCGCGCGTGGCTGACGGCATCAATTGATTGCAAAAATTGCAACATCTCGGCAGGGCTATTAAAACGATCGCCATCGATGTAGCAATCCTCTGGAACGAGCGCTGTTCTGTGTGTGCTACCGATATAAATCGGTATGCAGCCGCTGATCAAGCAGTCAAAAATTTTCTCGGTCACGTAGCCCGGGCTGCCGCGTGAATTTTCATAACAGATAGAGAATTTGGCGCGGTCCAAAACTTCTGATTTTGAGTATACAGTCCCACGATAACTCGGAAACGGCCGGCTGGGAATAATGCGGGCGCGCCATTCATTCACACGCTTGATAAGACGTCCTGTTACACCGGGGCGCACCGCCGGAATGTCCCAACCCTTGCCATATAGCGCAAATAATTCTGGAGCCTGCGCTTCGAAGAAGCGAATAATCTCAATGCGATCACCATGCAAACTACGTGGATGAGGATGTAGCAGCGCTTTGTTTGACGCAATCATCACACAAAACAAATCACGCTCGACAAAACTCGGTACTGGCCGCAGACTTAGATCGTTCGGGTAGTCCAAGCGCAAGATTTGTTTGCCATCGATTAATATTTCATTCGATGTAAAAACCTTACGGTAGCGACGCAACTGCGCCATCTCGCTGTTGAGTGGTCGAATAATTGGATCTTCATATAAATATGCATAGGCTGAACATTTTGGCAAACGACGCTGCGCGTTGATATGCAGCTCGAATACCACCTCGCGGCCAATGTTCATGTCGGCGGTTGAAAGCTCTATCCCGGCTTTCAGGAACAGCTCACGCAACAAACGGTACGGTAAATGAAACTCGCCTCCATTAGGGCCAGCGCCAGGCTTGAAAATCTCGTTCTGCTTATGCCTGCCAACCACGATTGATGCGTACTTCATGCGTTGTCAATTTCCGCAGTGTCATGCACGGTTTGTCGCTGAGAAGCAGATGATCGGCCGTGTTCAGTCTCCCCCGCTGGTCGCTCGACGAGCTTGACAATGCCATTAGCAGTCCAGTCGACACCACTCTTTCTTACTTCACGCACATATGCCTTGTTACGCTGCACAATGTTAGCGTCAGCATAACCACGTAAATGTTCAATATGCAGCAGACAAGTACTGTAGCGAATATGCTGCCCGACAATACCGTTGTTGTTAAGGCGCACACCCATCTCCACATCTTCGGCACCGTATCTTAACGACTCGTCAAAACCATTAACTGCAATCAGGTCGCGCCGCCAGGCCGAACTGTTAGCGCCATTCCAAGTACGCTTGACCGGCGTGATCGACTCAAGCTTGCTCGCTAACACCCTCGGCAATATTGCTGCCTTGAGCAGCACGCTGAGCTTTCGCAGTCCTATCTGCGCGACGATCCAGTTCAGTCGAAAAACTTCGCCACTTCCAATGCCTTGCTCGGATACTGCCGACGTTGATCTGTCTGGCAGTCGGATCATCCCACCGGAAAGAAAGACACCTTCGGCACGGCGCGCAATGTGGCAGGCAAT
>JBKJQT010000172.1:0-2970 GCA_046593855.1 Candidatus Nitrotoga sp.
GGCTGCACCAATCCGTAACCCTGCATCAGTATCGGCTTTATTCATCACAACCAACAAAAACGCCTTCGAGTCTGTAGCAGCAATATGAACGCTAATTTTCGGGGGTGGCTTCGGTAGGCGTCCTGCCCCTTCGCGTCTTCCTCCATGCTTAAAAAATTGTGCCATTTATTGATTCATTTCCGTTTTCATTATTTGAATTATCCCCCAAGGAGAAAAAATTCTGTGCATGGGAAGCAAGAGGTCTAGATAAATCAAAAGCTGTAGAGATTTGACCTGCCCCTCATCCCTAAAGCAGTACTGCCATGTAGCAGTTATTCAAGGTACCCCTGGCATGTTTTTAATCTTTTTTGACATATCTATCAACCAGATTATTTATAACTTAAACGAGGCCATCTAAGAAGTGTAGTTTGAATAGCGGCGGTCTCATACGCATCACTCTCAAGAAATTCAAGCATTTCTGCAATTGTCTCACCATTGTTTAGCCGGGCATAAATCTCAACAAACAAAATACTCCTGATAGATTTAGTATGAGCAACTCCCGCACCATGCGCCATTTTATTTATTTTTCTTTTTATCTCAGAACTTAATTTTTTCATAGTTTACTTTCTCTCGCGTGCTTATGTGTCTGGGAAATTGGGTATTCAGCAAATTTAAGTATTTATCCTTTCTCACGCGTGCGAGCAGATAACGCGCACACAACATTCTGCAAATTTGCAGATGGTCAAGTTGTGGGTTATCGATAAAATAGAGGGGGCTGAGCGGTCTAGAGCAAACGATAATCTAGAGATTTGAAGCCCCCCCCGGGGGTCGTCCATGGGCAGCGGTAGCAGCGGATGCGTTCCAGTAATACGGCTTGCTCATCAATTTCATTTTTTAAAACCTAGGATGTTGACCACAAAAGCCACAAAAGGGGATGCATGGAAGCTTCTATGACTTTGTGGTGTAATTCCTCAGCTTTCAGTTCGTAAAATCGCCGGATTCACTTCAAACAATCGGCTTGGCCGGTGTGCAACCTTTACCACCCTAGGTCGGATATAGTGCCGCTCAGTCAGCACCTCAATTACCGGCTCAAGCTCATCGGTGCGCTTGTAGCGTGTCTTGTGTGCGTAGTGGCAATCCCTGAATGAAAACTCTGTTTTGCCTTCGCGCTCTATCCATCGCAATACATGACGTGCCCCATCTAGGGCAGGGTCTGCCCCCATCAGGTCAAATACGGCCAGCGCATGAATACCCAACACATCGGCCATGCGTAGCGCGGCTTCCATATCTTGCAAACTAATTTCATGCTCGGCTGGTTTAACGAAGGCATAGCGGGTTATATGTAGCAGCGCAGCCACTCTTGCCATTGCACCGGCGAACTTCCCCGCCCAATCCGTTATATGAGCGAATGTGCCACCCTCACGCATTCCAGCTTCAATCTTGTGCGCAAAGGCTTGCCATGCTTGCTGTGCTTCATAACTCAGCTTGAGAATATGTGCCACCGGCTCACCCTCGGCATTGCTTGCCATTTCGTGATTCAGCATTGCCGTTAATATACCTTCATAACGTGCCTTGCAGTCATCCAGCAGCGGCCGAGTGTCCAATGTCCGATAGCCAAGGTTTGACGGCGGCAAGGCGTACAGGAAGCGGCCTAGCAGCCCACGCCCACGAAAGGATTTATTGTCAGTCAGTCCGCGCAACACCTCCGGTTGTGGTGACAGTCCCATGGTCAAGGTAGGGGCTTGCATGAAGATTGAAGGGCGACTTCCACGGTCAACCTTTACGGGACTTCCGGCATGGCCTTGCAGATACAGGTCAAGGTTTGGCACACCACCAGAATACCGGCCAGCGAGAATGTCAAATATGCCAGCTTCATCACTCATCACGGCCATGCGCTCGTTGTTCTGTCCCATGAGCGTGCCAAGATGCTCAGTCGTTATGTCTTGCGCCCACACTTGCGGCATCGTGGGAATTTCCGGCATCTCGGCTTCAAGCTGTGCAATTTCTTTTTTCAGGTCATCAATTTTCATATTGCAATTTCCTTTTTCAATTGATTGCGTAGCCCCTTTACCTGCTCAGCAATACTGGCACACTCAGATTGAGCGGCCTTGATATGCGGCTTGGAAATCTCACGCTGTAGCCTTTCCCATGCGGTCAGTGGCGCGGTTGCGGCATTCTGCACGGCGGTCTTGCGGCTGGCCGGTGGAAGTGCAGCACAAGTCCAGATATTGACCGGCTCAAAATAATCATGCTTCACGCGCACCCGATATTTGCCTTGTACAGCGGCGGCGATTGAAGCCAGCACCAGCAAGGCAGGCAACTCAAGCGGTGTTTCGGTAGATTCAGCCAGCCCACTCACGAAGTTTTGCACGCTATCGGGAAACACATCATCCGGCCATGGGGGAAGGCTTGCCGTGGTCAGACTAACGGGGGCTTGCCAGTCGGTTGCCTGCTCGGTTGCCGTGGTAACTTTCCAATCATCCGGCGCGGGTATGCTGTGCGCCTTCACCACCTTTGTAAACTCGGCATTCAGGAACTTCATATCCATGCCGGTATCAGGAACGGGGGCGAACTCATCCCAATCCAGAAAGGCATCTTTCAATTGAGCGGCTATCCAATCCACCACATCGCCAGCATCAGGTAAATCAGGCAGTCGGACGATTTGCACGGCGGGAGGATTTTCAAGGCCTGCCAGAATCACGCACACGGCCTTTGCGTAGCCTTCCCCTGCCTCATCCTTGTCCGGCAATATGAAAACGCGCTCACGGCCTTTCAATGGCTTCCAGTCCGCTTTTGCAGCGGCGTTGCTGCCACCTTGTGAAGTAATTGCCACCAGTTTCATTGAATGCAGGGCAGCGGCTTTCTTTTCGCCTTCCACCACGAACACGGCGCGGGTAATGTCAGCTTGTGCCAGCACATCTAGGCCAAACAGCGGGCGCGGCTCGGTTGCGCCACCCATTGCGAAGCCATCGCTATCCGGCTTGAAATAGG
>JBKJQT010000207.1:0-4496 GCA_046593855.1 Candidatus Nitrotoga sp.
GCATCTGTGACATCGGTGATTTCCAGTGTTACTCTCAAATCGGGCTTATCTGAACCGTAGCGCGCCATCGACTCAGCGTGAGAAATACGAGGAAACGGATTGGGCAAAACGGTACCCAGCACCTCTTTGAATACGGTACGAAGCATTTCCTCCATCAACATCATAATCTGCTCTTCGCTCAGAAATGAGGTCTCAACGTCCACCTGCGTAAATTCCGGTTGGCGGTCTGCGCGCAAATCTTCATCGCGGAAACATTTAGTAATCTGATAGTAACGATCGAAACCTGCCACCATGAGCAGCTGCTTGAATAGCTGCGGCGACTGCGGCAACGCAAAGAACTCGCCTGCGTGAACGCGCGATGGCACCAGATAATCGCGCGCACCTTCCGGTGTGGATTTGGTCAGCATCGGCGTTTCGATATCGATGAAACCCTTTGCATCCAGGAAACGACGGAACGCCATTGCCGTCTTGTAGCGCAGTATCAAATTTTTCTGCATCTGCGGACGACGCAGATCAATCACGCGGTGCGTCAGGCGTACGTTCTCCGACAGGTTTTCGTCATCCAGCTGGAACGGCGGCGTAAGCGAAGCATTCAGCACTTCGATTTCATGGCATAGAATTTCGATCTCACCGCTACCAAGATTGCTGTTGGAACTGCCTTCCGGGCGGCGGCGTACTCGTCCGCTAATACGCAGCACGAATTCGCTGCGCACCGATTCAGCAATTTTGAACATGTCAGCACGATCCGGGGCACATACCACTTGGGCTAGCCCTTCGCGGTCGCGAAGATCAATAAAAATCACCCCCCCGTGGTCACGGCGACGGTGTGCCCAGCCACACAAAGCAACAGCTTGACCAAGATTTGAAACGTTAAGATGTCCGCAGTAATGAGTTCGCATATTTTCAATAAGTTAATCTAATAGATCGAGGGGTTGGGTGGGTTATCGGGCGGGTAAGGCATAGCGGGGGAAGCAACTACCCCCATTGAAATGATGGATTTCAGAGCCACATCCACGCTAATATTAAGCTCGATGGTATCGGCACGGCGCACGTAGAAGTAAAACCCGTTTACCGGGCTGGGTGCGGTGGGAATAAATACCCCCACATACTCATCCTTCAGTTGTTGCGTCACCTCACCCGGGGTGCCGGTCTGAAATGCCAACGACCACGCCTCAGGGTGCGGATACCGCACCAGCAGCACTTTACGAAAGGCAATTCCGTTGCTTGACAGTAACGTATCGCTAACCTGCTTCACACTGTGGTAAATGCCACTTACCACTGGAATGCGGCGTAGCAAACTTTCCCAGTAACTCAAAAGACGCTGCCCGAGAACATTGTGCACCAGCAAGCCGGTTCCGAGCACAATCACTACGGTGAGAATCACGCCTAAACCGGGAATGTGTATACCGAGCAGTTTATCTGGATACCAGCTCACCGGCAGCAGCAGCAAACTCTGGTCTAGCGTACTGATCGTCAGGTCCAGAACCCAGATGGTAATGCCAAGCGGAACCCACACCAACAGTCCGGTGAGCAAATATTTCTTCAACCGTTGCCACCCGCAGTCGGCGTGGCAGAACTAACGGGCTTAGCGGCTGGTTCCGATTTAGCTTCCGGCTTGCTGCCAGCACTCTTAAAATCCGTGGCATACCAACCACTACCCTTGAGCTGAAAACCAGCGGCTGAAAGCTGTTTACTGAATGTAGGTTTGCCACATGCAGGACAAACAGTCAACGGCGTATCGCTGATCTTTTGCATGACATCTTTTTGCACACCACAACTACTGCAACGATATTCGTAAATAGGCATGGCACTCTCCTGTTATGAATCGAAAAGGCGCATATTATACCGCAGCCTCTCGCCAGATGCCTGACTCCAACCCATCCAGTGTCCACTCGCCAATCTGGTAACGAACCAAGCGCAAGGTAGGGTAACCCACCGCAGCTGTCATACGGCGTACCTGACGGTTTTTGCCCTCGCAAATAATCAGTTCCAGCCAACTGGTCGGTTTGTCTTTACGCTGGCGGATCGGAGGGATGCGCCGCCATAAGTTTGCCGGTTCTTCCATCAATCTTGCCATAGCAGGCAAAGTAACAAAATCAGGCAATCTTATCCCACTCCGCAATTGCGCTAGTGCCGTCTCGCTTGGCTTGCCTTCCACTTGCACCCAATAAATCTTGGCCAACTTGTGGAGTGGATCTGAAATGCGGTGTTGCAACACACCGTCATCAGTGAGCAACAGCAAGCCTTCACTGTCCGCATCCAACCGTCCCGCTGGATACAAATCAGGAACCGCGATATAATCCGCTAGCGTTGGATGCAGACCGTCGCGGCTAAATTGACAGATCACGCCATAAGGTTTGTTGAACAACAGGATGCGGCTCATCCGACTTTTCCACTCATTAAAGCGATCCATATTACCCCAAGCTTTTCATCGGGGAGCGAAAATACATGACCAAACACATCAAGGTGCCGTCTCAAGGCCAAAAAATTACCGTTAACAAAGACTACACACTAAACGTACCAGATCAACCCATCATTCCCTTCATTGAGGGTGATGGTACAGGCGTGGACATCACCCCTGTGATGCGACGCGTGGTGGATGAGGCAATCGCCAAGGCTTACAATGGTAATCGCCAAATTGCATGGATGGAAGTATATGCCGGAGAGAAAGCTGTAAATATCTATGGCAACGATACATGGCTACCAGATGAGACGGTAGACGCAGTACGCAACCATGTTGTGTCCATTAAAGGCCCGCTCACCACCCCTACTTCCGGCGGTATGCGCTCGCTCAATGTAGCGTTGCGCCAGATTCTTGACCTCTACGTATGCCTACGTCCAGTACGCTGGTTCGAGGGCGTTCCTACTCCAGTGACAGCACCTGAAAAAGTAGACATGGTGATCTTCCGTGAAAATACTGAAGATATTTATTCAGGTATTGAATGGGAAGCTGGTTCACCAGAAGCGAAAAAATTAATTCATTTTTTACAAAATGAAATGGGCGTCACGAAAATTCGTTTTCCAGAAACCTCGGCTATTGGCATCAAACCGGTGTCCATCGAAGGTAGTGAGCGTTTAATTCGTCGTGCTATCCAGTATGCCATAGACAATAAGCGCAAGTCCGTCACCCTGGTGCATAAGGGTAATATAATGAAATTCACCGAAGGTGGCTTCAAGAAATGGGGCTACGAACTCGCCAAGCGAGAATTCGGCGGAGTAGAAATCGACGGTGGGCCGTGGCTGAAATTGCCCAAAAAATATGGCAGTGGAGGCATCATCATTAAAGATGTAATTGCCGACGCGTTTCTACAACAAATTTTGTTGCGTCCAGCCGAATATGACGTTATCGCTACCTTGAACCTCAACGGCGACTATATATCTGATGCACTGGCGGCAGAAGTTGGCGGCATTGGTATCGCGCCGGGCGCTAATTTGTCTGATAGCATTGCCATGTTTGAAGCCACCCACGGCACCGCACCGAAATATGCCGGCAAAGATTACGTCAATCCAGGTTCATTGATTCTCTCGGCAGAGATGATGCTACGCCATATCGGCTGGGCGGAAGCCGCCGATCTAATTATCAAGGGCATGAACGGGGCAATCGCCGCCAAGACCGTCACCTACGATTTCGCACGGCTGACACAAGGAGCCCAACAAATATCGTGCTCCGCATTCGGCGAAGCAATAGTTAAAAACATGTAAACGACAATCAGTTGGTTGGGCAAGATCAAGAATTCATCATGGCGTCACCCACTAAAATCAATCAGCTGAAAACAATGTTTTAAACTTTAAGATTTTAAAATACAGTGCACCCTCTTGTTTCATCCGTAGACATAGCCTCATCTTTTTCGAGCGCATATCTGACGCGAGGACATCAATATTATCGTGAGAACAAAGTCACGGTGCTAGATATCAGCCAAAACGGCGCTTTCATTTCTGCGCTTGTCGCAGGTTCAAATAATAATCGCTATCACGTCAATATACTGCTACAGGCACAACCGGGAGGTCATGTATTGGTCAATGGGGTATGCAGTTGCCCGGTAGGCTACAACTGCAAGCATGTTGTCGCAACGTTGATCAAGGCTCAAGCAGAATCCCCACTTGAAGTTCCTGCGCTAGCTGGTAAAACATTGCCGAATGTTACGGACTTGCCATATGAAATTTCCTTCTGGCTAAACGAAGTGTCGCGTGCGGCCATGCCGACACTAGGCCGCGATAGCTTGCCGGTTAACGTGTTGCAGCGCTTACTGTACGTCTTAAAATTAAGTGATAGTAAACCAACAAGAGTGGACGTGACATTTTTCACTGCCAGATTGCTCAAATCCGGGGGGTTTGGCAAAAAAACGTTTCATAATTCCATAGCCAATATCTTAATCGGCGCGGCGCCTCCTTATCTTACCGAGCGGGATCAGGAAATTATCACTGCAATAAATCTGATACTTGCGACAGGTGGCAATTTAGCTGGTACACAGGGTGCCCGGTGGATGACAGAAATG
>JBKJQT010000331.1:0-5048 GCA_046593855.1 Candidatus Nitrotoga sp.
CTCGCTACCCCGGCAGCCTTATTCTGGTTTCGCATGATCGCGAATTTCTCAATGCCTGTGTCAATCGCATCGCCCATGTCTACAACCAAGTGATTGATTGTTACAGCGGAAATTACGACGACTTCGAGCGCGCCCGCGCCGAGCGCATCGCACAGCAAAATCAAGCTTTTCATCAGCAACAGGAAAAAATCGCGCACCTGGAAGATTTTGTCCGCCGCTTTAGTGCCAAGGCAACCAAGGCCAAGCAGGCACAGAGCCGCGTTAAAGCGCTGGAGCGGCTCACACGTATAGCCCCAGCCCATATTACAGACGGCCATTTTGAGCTGGAAATCGAGGCGCCGGAGCGTAGCCCCGACTTATTGCTGCGTGCCGATAAAATGGGCTTTAGTTATGGTGGCAATGCCCTGTTTCATAACGTCGAATTGGTGCTGCGAGCGGGTGCACGCATCGCTCTGCTCGGGCCGAACGGCGCCGGAAAATCCACCCTGATCAAACTGTTGGTGTGCGAGCTTAAGCCCACCTCAGGCATGCTGGAAATCACGCCCGACATCCGTATCGGTTACTTCGCCCAGCATCAGTTAGAAAACCTGGACAGCGCGGCCACGCCTTTGCAACACATGGAAAAGCTGGCGCCCAAAGTATCGACACAAGCACTGCGCACCTTTCTCGGCCGCTTTGGTCTGGCTGGAGACAGCGAAGATCGGCCGGTGGCAAGCTTTTCCGGTGGCGAAAAAAGCCGTTTAGCGCTAGCCCTTTTAGCCTGGCAAAAGCCGCATTTATTGTTGCTTGACGAACCCACCAACCACCTTGATCTGGACATGCGCGACGCCCTCACGCTGGCGCTTGAGGAATACACCGGCGCAGTGGTATTGGTGTCTCACGATCGCAGCCTGATCCGTGCCGTCGCCGATGAATTATGGCTGGTTGCGGATGGCAATGCCAAACTGTTTGATGGTGACCTGGAAGACTATAAAAACTGGATTGAAATACGCCGCCCGCGAGAAACCACTCAAGCTCAACCAGAAAAATCGCGTCAATCAACCGTACCCAAGACAAATAAAAAGGCACTACTATCGAAACAATCCAAACTCGAAGCCGCGCTGTCAAAAGCTCAGGCGGAATTGGCCGAAGTCAATCGCCAGTTGGCCGATCCAGCTACCTATGTCAATCCTGACCGTGATGAAATCATCAAGCTGAACGTTCTGCATACAACCTTCGAAAAAAAAGTGGCCGAATTGGAGGAAAGCTGGCTGGAACTTGAAATGGCTATGGAAGAAGAAATCTAGCTTCGACCACCGCAAGAATTTTTTCAATCTTACAGAAGCAAGCACATCACGCCGGGAATACACCTGTGCTCAAATAGCGATCTCCCCGGTCACACACAATGAACACGATGGTTGCGTTCTGCACCGTCTGCGCTACGCGTAGCGCCACTGCCAGCGCGCCGCCGGATGAGATGCCGCAGAAGATGCCTTCTTCGCTCGCCAGGCGACGAGTCATTTCTTCCGCTTCTTGCTGACCGACGTTCTCCAGTTTATCTACCCGCTTAGTATCATAAATTTTTGGAAGGTAAGCTTCAGGCCATTTGCGAATGCCGGGGATTTGAGCACCGTCTTCCGGTTGTGCACCGATGATTTGGATGTGGGGATTTTTTTCCTTGAAGTAGCGCGAGCAACCCATGATTGTGCCGGTAGTGCCCATACTGCTAATGAAATGAGTGATACCGCCTTGCGTATCTCGCCAAATTTCCGGTGCGGTGCCCTGATAATGTGCCAGAGGATTGTCCGCGTTAGCGAATTGATCAAGGATGACTCCGCGTCCTTCGTCACGTAGTTTCTCCGCCACATCGCGCGCCAATTCCATGCTGCCCTCCTTGGAGGTCAGCACCAATTCCGCGCCATATGCGCGCATGCTTTGCCGACGCTCAATACTCTGGTTTTCAGGCATCACCAGTATTATCTTATAGCCTCGCATGGCCGCTACCATTGCAAGCGCAATGCCCGTATTACCACTGGTCGCTTCTATTAGCGTGTCACCGGGTTTAATGTCACCGCGTTTTTCGGCCTGCATGATCATTGAGAGCGCCGGACGATCTTTCACCGAGCCGGCAGGATTGTTGCCTTCAAGTTTAGCTAACAGCACATTATTTGTCGCACCGGGAATACGTTTTAACCTGACCAGAGGTGTGTTACCAATGAAATGCTCAATTGTGTGGTACATCTATATGTTCCTGAAACAAAATTATTATCTTACCATTACAAATAACAACCCCGTCAAGCTCACGCCAGACGGGGTTGTTATTTGTACAACTTCGAAAATAAAAATAAACCTTTGATAGCCTAATGTAACCGGGGTCAGTGCTATCTAAACTGCGATAGGTAGCAGTAAAACAGTACGCGATACCGATATCGTTTTTGCAACGTAAAGTGAAACTCAGCTACAAACTATTTCTTAACTTCATTTTTTTTGTCGACTGCTTTAACTGTAGCTGGCTTGGCGTTGGTAACACCATTTACCGTCAATTCTGAACGTACTTTTTTTACCGACTTACTACCAAAACCTTTAACATTTTCCAATTCATCCACGCTCTTGAATGGACCATTTTTCTTGCGGTAATCAATGATCGATTGTGCCTTCACCGGGCCTATACCCGTAACTTTATCTAAATCATCCTTCGTGGCCGTATTTAAGTTCACGGTAGCCATTGCAATGCTAGTAGAAATAACAAATGTAATAAAAGCCAGTAGCAATTTTTTCATTATAGTCCTCTTGCAAAAATGAACGACGAAGTCGCCCTGCAATCAAAAACGCATAGCACCATAACAACGTTGACCGGCTTAATAAAACTTACATAATCCACGTAATTTTCACCGCGTTAAGCGTGTCTTGTCATAAATATCCACAGATTATAATGAAAATTAATTTGAAGTGGGCGATTGCTTATGACAGATTACGTGAAATGGTCGGTATATGTAATCGACAAATCAGGGTCATGCAAAGAGTATAGAATTTATAATAGAGATACCCTATCCTGGCAGCGGACTAGTTTCTGTGCTCTTATGATCGCTGGCTTTCACAGCCTTTTTCGTCCACGAGGTGGTAAATTAAACTCGCAGAGATTAAATAATTTTCTCAAAATTAAGGAAATCTAGTTTTAATTCCAACGACATTTGGCATACGTAAGTATCAAAACCAGTTATCTTACGAGGTACATAATTAAGACCTACCCAATGAATATCAGACAAATCTTGAATCTGATCAAAGCCACTTTTACTGCGTGGATTGACGACAATGCACCCAGCATGGGAGCAGCACTTGCCTATTACACTGTGTTTTCGATTGCTCCACTTTTACTAATTGTAATATCTATAGCGGGGCTTATTTTTGGCGTTGATGTAGCAAGGGGAGAAATTTTTGTTCAACTACAGGGCTTAATGGGGAATACTGGTGCATTGGTAGTGCAAGGTTTGCTCGAAAGCGTTAGTAAACCTGCAGAGAGCGTTACTGCTGCTATTATAGGCGTGATTTTGCTCCTTGTTGGTGCAACTACAGTGTTCGCCGAATTACAGGACGACCTGGATAGGATATGGCGTGCACCAAAAAGAACTGAAGATGCGGGGATATTTGGATTAATCCGCACGCGAGTGCTTTCTTTTGGAATGATCTTGGGAATAGGTTTTTTATTGATTGTTTCGCTCATATTTAGTGCTGCGTTGGCAGCATTAGGGAAATGGTGGGAGCCTGTATTTGGCGGGTTTGGGCTACTTGCAAATTTAGTCGATATAACGCTGAGTTTTTTAATCATTACCCTTGCCTTCGCAATGATCTACAAGTTAATGCCACGAATGAGGATCGCTTGGCGCGACGTATGGATTGGGGCGGTGGTCACCGCGTTTCTCTTTACACTCGGCAAATTTCTGATTGGTTTTTATATTGGCAGAAGTGGCATTGCTTCAGGATTCGGAGCGGCAGGTTCGCTTGTGGTCTTATTGGTATGGATATATTACTCAGCTCAGATTTTTTTGATGGGCGCGGAATTTACGCGGATCTACTCTTATACGTTCGGATCGCACAAAGATCATTCCACACAAACGGCAACCAATCTAGCCAAGAAAATGGAAACTCATATTCCTTAAGTTGGATTTCAACGAACTGCATTTCCAATGCTGGAAATTTTGTAAGCAATAACATTCATTGTTATGTAATATTCCTTAACTTTGTTGATTTATAAGCCGTGCTGCCCACCTTGACAGTTTATCAATCGCTATGACTCCTACAGAGGGTAGTAACGGCATAATATTTTGTTAAATATAAAAAATATTCAAGCGTCCACATGATTATTGAAAATACTCCGATAGTGGGCATTCATAGTTTTCCGCCAATCGAAAGTGATAATTCAAGCATCCTTATCCTTGGCACGATGCCAGGCAAGGCCTCCTTGCAAGCAAAGCAGTATTACGCACATCCGCGAAACGTATTCTGGAAAATTATTAGCGAAATTCTTGGCGTCAAGGCCGTAAATTCTTATGAGGCCAGAACATCATCAATTGTCGCGGCAAGAATTGCACTCTGGGACGTTCTGAAGTCATGCAGACGGGAGAGCAGTCTCGATTCTGATATAGACAATGACTCGATTATGCTAAACGATTTTGCGAGCTTTTTTAAAAACCACCCACATGTTCATAGGGTGTGTTTTAACGGAGCCAAAGCGGAAAGTCTGTATATGAAACTTGCGCAACCATTTCTTCAAAACGCCTCAAATATAGAATATATTCGCCTGCCCTCAACGAGTCCAGCGAATGCTGCAACTTCCTTTGATGAGAAATTAGGGGCGTGGAAGAAAATAGCATGTTGAAGCACAATCTTCTTAATAAGTTCACTACCGCACAGACTCCTCTTTATAATAAGAATATAATTTTTTAAACATGATGATGACTCAGGACGCCGTATCTACGGACTCATTCCAAACCTTAACCTATTAAAGGATCACCACCATACGATATAACTCCCTCACATGAAAACACAATATTTAATCAATGATCCGCCGA
>JBKJQT010000369.1:0-5478 GCA_046593855.1 Candidatus Nitrotoga sp.
CAACTTGGTGCCCAGATGCACCAAGTTCGCAGTGGCCTATTTCGATCAATTGCGTGCGCAACTGAATGAAGAGGCCACGCTGGCCGATACCATCAGCCAAGGCGCTGACTTCATTGAAATTGGAGGCGTGCGCAAGCACATCATTAGCTATCTCGGTGATTTTTTATTCGCGCCGGAACGTGCCCGCTCACCGGTAAAAAGTTTGTCCGGCGGTGAGCGCAACCGCTTGCTGCTGGCGCGCCTGTTCAGTCGCCCGGCTAATGTGCTGGTGCTGGACGAGCCGACCAATGACCTCGATATTGAAACGATGGAGTTGCTGGAAGATCTGCTCGCGGATTACGATGGCACGTTGTTCCTGGTCAGCCACGATCGTGCTTTCCTCGATAATGTGGTGACTCAGGTTATCGCCTTTGAGGGAGATGGTAAATTGATGGAATACGTCGGCGGTTATGAAGATTGGGTACGCGTAAAGAAGCAGCAGACCGTGGAGCGAACCCCCGTAAGTGCAGCCGCACCAGCTAAGCCATCGCCGCACACTGAAGTTCAACCCAAACCTGTCACCAAGTTAAGCTTCAAAGAAGCGCGTGAGCTAGAGCAGATTCCGCAGCGAATTGCGTCCTTGGAACAAGAGCAGGAGGAGCTTGCAGCAACTTTGGGCGCGGGCAATCTCTACCGGGATAATCCTGCCCACGCCAAACAACTACAGGAACGCACCGCAATTATCGAGGATGAGTTGTTGCAGCTGATGGCGCGCTGGGAAGAGTTGGAGAGCCGATAAAGTTTATCGGCAACATCGCCTATTCAAAATATCCTGAGGCACTCACCAACTTATTTGCTATCCGAAGAATTCTTTAACCTTGTTCATCCAAGATTTCGCGCGCGGGCTATGGCGTGCGCTATCTTCTTCGTTTATCTGCTCGAATTCGCGTAGTAATTCCTTTTGCCGATCAGTGAGATTGGCTGGAGTTTCTACCATTACGTGGCAGTGCAGGTCGCCAAAGGTTGAACTGCGTACCCCTTTGATTCCCTTGCCGCGAAGACGGAAGACTTTTCCGGATTGTGATTCAGCTGGAATCTTGATGCGTGCTGAACCATCCAGGGTGGGGATTTCGATTTCGCCACCCAGCGCCGCAACAACAAAGCTGATCGGCATTTCGCAATGCAGGTCGTTGTGGTCACGCTGAAATACCGAATGCGGCGTGATGCGGATCACTACATACAAGTCGCCGGGTGGGCCTCCGTTGCTGCCGAGTTCTCCTTCGCCGGATAAACGGATGCGGTCATCGTTGTCAACCCCGACCGGAATTTTTATAGACAGTGTCTTATGCTGCTTGATGCGTCCTGTGCCGTGGCAAGAACCACACGGCGATATAATGGATTTGCCACTGCCATGGCAGCGTGGACAGGTTTGCTGGATAGAAAAGAATCCCCCCTGTTGCATGCGTACTTGTCCATGCCCGCCGCAAGTGGTACAGGTAGTCGTGCTCGTACCTGGCTTGGCACCGCTGCCGTGACAGGTATCGCACTTGGTCATGGTTGGTATGCGAATTTGCGTTTCGGTACCGCGTGCAGCCTGTTCCAACGTGATTTCTAAATTGTAGCTCAGGTCGGCGCCACGGTGCATTTGGTTGCTTCCGCGTGAGCCTGCCCCGCTCATCCCGGCACCAAAAATATCACCAAAAATATCGCCGAAATGGGAACTGGAAGAACCCCCACTGAATCCTCCCGCGCCCATACCGGCATCGGCAGCGGCGTGTCCATATTGATCATAGCCGGCGCGTTTCTGCGAATCGGATAGCACCTCATACGCTTCTTTGGCTTCCTTGAAGTGTTCTTCAGCTTTGGGATTGTCCGGATTACGGTCAGGATGATGCTTCATTGCCAGCTTGCGATAAGATTTTTTTATGTCATCTTCTGACGCGTCGCGGTTGACGCCTAATATTTCGTAATAGTCGCGTTTTTTCATTTTTGCATACAGCGAAAAGAGGTTAAGGAGTTAATGGCTCTAGATTTAGCTAATGGGTCTATAACTGAGGTCATTAGCTAAATAATAAATTCAGGAATTGCATCCATTTTCTTGTTAGTTATTATGGGTCATTATTGTTTTTTGATTGTCCAGCCAAGCGAATAAGATCGGTCAATGTATTCAATTTCAGCAACGAACCAATTACAGCGATATTGCAAGAGCAGATATCGCTGTATCGGGCTGACTCAATCAAATTTTCCGAAAGGGAAAAAGGACGTCCGCTAGAAAATTTTGGATAGTAGATCTATGCCGTTAATTTACCAGTTTCGAAATTGCGCTAATTGCGCTCCAGACATCCCTCGTCCTGCTCCCTATTTACTTTTTGTCGTCTTTTACTTTTTCATCTTTTACTTCGGTGAACTCGGCATCTACGACATCGCTGTCATCTTTCTTGCTTTCGGCTTGTGCACCGGATTCGCCGGGCTGGTTCGACTTTGCTGCTTCGGCGGCATACATCTTTTCTGACAGCTTTTGCGCAGCGGTCGAGAGTGATTCAGATTTGGCGTCGATAGTCTCTTTGTCGTCACTCTTCACTACTTCTTGAGCTTCTTTCAAAGCAGCTTCTACCGCAGCTTTTTCATCCACACTCAGCTGCTCGCCATATTCCTTCATAGACTTCTGCGTGGAGTGAATTAAGGCATCCAGCTGATTACGTGAGGTAACCAATTCGATCGCTTTGCGGTCGTCGTCGGCATACGTTTCTGCATCTTGTACCATTTTTTGAATTTCAGCTTCGGACAAACCGGAATTGGCTTTGATGGTAATCTTGGATTCTTTACCGGTCGCTTTGTCTTTTGCGCCTACATGCAGGATTCCGTTGGCATCAATGTCGAATGTCACTTCAATTTGCGGCATGCCTCGGGGTGAGGGCGGAATGTCCGAGAGGTTGAACTGCCCCAAGCTCTTATTTCCAGAAACAACTTCGCGCTCGCCTTGTAACACGTGAATGGTCACTGCACTCTGATTGTCATCGGCGGTAGAAAATATTTGTGAGGCCTTGGTTGGGATAGTGGTATTTTTCTTGATCAGTTTGGTCATTACTCCGCCCAAGGTCTCAATACCCAAGCTGAGGGGGGTTACATCCAGCAACAGGACATCTTTAACCTCCCCTTGCAGCACACCGCCCTGAATGGCCGCGCCCACTGCCACTGCTTCATCTGGGTTGACGTCGCGACGCGCTTCCTTACCGAAGAATTCCTTGACCTTTTCCTGCACCATCGGCATCCGTGTTTGTCCACCCACCAGAATCACGTCGGCGATATCGGCATTGGAAACGCCTGCGTCTTTCATGGCAATCTTACAGGGGGCTATGGTGCGCGCGACTAATTCTTCCACGAGGCTTTCAAGCTTGGCGCGGGTAATTTTGATGGCCAGATGTTTCGGGCCGCTGGCATCTGCCGTGATGTAAGGCAGGTTTACTTCAGTTTGCTGTGCGGAAGACAGTTCAATTTTTGCTTTTTCAGCTGCGTCTTTCAGGCGCTGCAGAGCCAGCATATCCTTCTTCAGGTCAATTCCGCTTTCTTTCTTGAATTCCTCTACCAGGAATTCAATTACGCGCATGTCGAAATCTTCGCCGCCGAGGAAAGTATCGCCGTTAGTGGATAGCACTTCGAACTGATGTTCACCGTCAATTTCAGCGATGTCGATAATGGAAATATCGAAAGTGCCGCCGCCCAAGTCATAGACCGCGATCTTGCGGTCGCCTTCCTGCTTATCCATACCAAATGCCAGCGCAGCCGCAGTTGGCTCGTTAATAATGCGCTTTACTTCCAACCCAGCAATGCGGCCAGCGTCCTTAGTAGCCTGGCGTTGACTATCGTTGAAGTAGGCGGGTACGGTGATGACAGCTTCGCTGACCGACTCACCTAGATAATCCTCGGCGGTTTTTTTCATTTTCATGAGTATTTGTGCGGAAATTTCCGGAATGGAAATGTCTTTGTCACGAACTTTGACCCATGCATCACCGTTCTTGGCCTTAACGATGCCATACGGCACCATGCCCATGTCCTTCTGCACCATTGGCTCTTCAAAACGGCGCCCGATCAGTCGCTTTACACCGTACAGAGTATTTTTTGGGTTGGTTACTGCTTGCCGTTTGGCGGGTGCGCCAACCAGTACTTCGCCGTCTTCCATGTAAGCGATGATGGACGGCGTGGTACGTGTACCCTCGGCGTTTTCGATCACCTTAGGTTTGCCGTTTTCCATAACAGCAACGCACGAGTTCGTGGTGCCCAAGTCAATACCAATAATCTTGCCCATAACGTTTCCTTTTCTTTGTAATGTTGAAAGTTTTTGCTGCCTCTGTTGCATTAATCTATGGGCAGCAGATGTGTATTTCAAGTGTTACGATAATTTTTCGCAAAACTCCGCGAACATGCAATTTATTTAAGTAGCGAACTGGTGGTTGATTATGGGGTTGTTATTCCTTCGTTTTGGCTACCATCACCAAGGCAGGACGTAACACCCGGTCATGCAGTTGATAGCCTTTCTGCATAACGCTCACCACCGTGTTGGCTTCTTGCTCACTGTCAACCATGCTAATTGCCTGATGCCTGTGGGCGTCGAATTTTTCGCCCAGCGGATTGATCTCTTTAATGTTGAATTTAGTGAATATAGCAGTGAGCTGCTTGAGAGTGAGTTCCATGCCGCTCTTGAAACTTTCTACTGTGGCGATTTCCACAGCTAATCCTGCTTCCAGGCTATCCTTCACCATCAGCATTTCATTGGAGAAATGCTCGACGGCCAATTTTTTGGCTTTGCTAACGTCTTCTTGCGCGCGACGACGAATATTTTCGCCTTCTGCCTTGGCGTACATCCAAGCGTCATAGTGTTCCTGTCCCTTGCGCTCTGCTTGTTGCAGCATCTCCTCGATGCTTGGCATAACCTCTGGGTTAAGCGTATCTTCAGCTTTGGTAGCCTTTTCAGGCTGTTGGGACGAGGCTTGGGTGGGTTCCATCTGCTTCTCCAAAATGATTTCTTCAAAAATGCGTAGCGTAGAAATGGGGTCGACTTTTTTGATTTCAAGAGCATTGCGCAATATTATTTTATTCACGTGAGATAATATGTTTTTGCGGACGCTGACCGCAAGTTAGACCCCCTTCTTTTGCTGTGACCCTTCATAAAAACTATCACTGGCGCATCGCTGGTTTTTATTTCTTTTACTTTGCTTTTGTGGGCATGTTTGCGCCTTACTGGAGTTTGTATCTGCAATCAATCCATTTCAATGCAATGCAAATTGCTGTTTTAATGTCGGTGCAGCCAGTGATGCGGATGTTGTCACCTGCACTATGGGGCTGGCTGGCCGATCATACCGGACAGCGTTTGCTGGTGGTGCAACTGGCGGCGCTGTGCAGTATTCTCAGTTATCTGGGGGTGTTTTTCACGACTGGATTCGTCGGTTTATTGTTGGTCATGACGGTGATGGGTTTTTTCTGGAGTGCTTCCATGCCGCT
>JBKJQT010000199.1:0-4288 GCA_046593855.1 Candidatus Nitrotoga sp.
AAAAACTCTGAAACCGGTTTGATTGCCCAGCCATTCTTGCCATCGTAACCTTCATCCCACCAGCCATCCAGTACTGACAAGTTAAGTACCCCATTCATGGCTGCCTTGATGCCTGAAGTGCCACTTGCTTCGAGCGGATACAGGGGGGTGTTCAACCACACATCCACCCCGGCCACCATGCGACGTGCAAGCCGCAGGTCGTAGCCTTCCAGCATCAGAATCTTGCCCTCAAATTCCGGCATGCGTGAAATTTGCGTTACACGGCGGATAAGATCTTGTCCCGGAATATCTGCGGGGTGGGCCTTGCCGGCAAAAATAAACAACACCGGGCGTTCAGGATCATGCATGATCTGGCGCAGCCAATCCAGATCTTCAAATAACAATGCAGCGCGCTTATACGTCGCGAAACGGCGCGCAAAGCCGATGGTGAGAACATTCGGATTGGCCGGATCTGCATATTTTAAAATGCGATCAAGATGTGCTTCAGAACCGTGATTGCGGAAATGTTGCCGGCTGATGCGATAGCGGATTAGCTGCAGCATTCTCGATTTAAGCGATTCACGCACGCTCCAGAACTGATGGTCCGGAATACTGTCGACCCGCTCCCAAAAACCGACATCTGCTACATGCTGACTCCAGTCCCAACCGAGGAATCGTACAAATACCTCTGCCCATTCCTTAGCCAGAAATGTAGGCATATGCACCCCATTAGTAATGTAGCTTATGGGATTATCTTCTTGCTCAATTTCCGGCCACATTTCGGCGCAGATTTTGGCAGAAATTTTGCCATGAATACGTGATACTCCATTCTGAAAACGCGAACAATGAA
This sequence comes from Candidatus Nitrotoga sp., assembly GCA_046593855.1. Taxonomy (GTDB): domain Bacteria; phylum Pseudomonadota; class Gammaproteobacteria; order Burkholderiales; family Gallionellaceae; genus Nitrotoga. The sequence continues at coordinate 830 of JBKJQT010000199.1, forward strand.
TTGCCAGCGCGGTCATATTAAAATCGGGTGTATTTGCTACATTTCCCAACGCAAGAAATTCATCGCGGCTGATTTTCAATTGCGGATAATAATTTTCAAAATAGTACATCATCATGCCGTAGTCGAAATGATCATGACCGGCTGGTACGGGAGTATGCGTTGTGAAGACGGTATGTGCAGCAACTGCTTCGAGTGCGGTGGAAAACTCGATACCTTGTTCCGTCAGGATGCGGATGCGTTCTAGTAACAAGAAGGCGGCATGACCTTCATTGATGTGCCACGCACTTGGCTTGATACCCATTGCCTCGAGAGCACGGGCACCACCGATTCCGAGCACGATTTCCTGTTCAATACGAATGGATTTGTCGCCACCGTAAAGATGGTGAGTGATGGCACGATCTTGCTGGGAATTTATATCGAGATCTGTATCCAGCAGAAAGATAGTGACATTGCCGACCTGCGCTTTCCACACCTTAATTGTTACGTTGCGTCCAGGTAAATCCACGCTTACATGGATCTCTGAACCATCGCTATTTAATACCGGTGAAATAGGCAAGCTCTCGAATTCAGAGTCGGTATAAATAGCTTTTTGGTTGCCATCACCATCTATGGTCTGATGGAAATAACCTTGGCGATAGAGTAAGCCTACGCCGACAAAGGGCAAATGCATGTCGCTGGCAGACTTGCAGTGATCGCCTGCCAAAATTCCCAAGCCGCCGGAATAAATTGGAAAGCTTTCGTGAAACCCAAACTCGGCACAAAAATAGGCAATCAGATCGTTTTCAGCGAACCCTTCAGTATGACTATTGCGCACTGGCTTAGTATGATAACTATCATAAGCTGATAATGTGCGATGGTATTGATCCAGGAAAATCTGATCTTCCGAGGCGGTTATCAGGCACCGTTCGTCTACACATCGTAAAAAAGCCTTGGGGTTTTGACCTACCTCATCCCACAGTTTGCGTTGAATATAAGAGAACAAATCACGTGTGGGCAGATCCCAGCTATACCATAAGTTATTTGCAAGTTCTTCAAGCCGGGTTAAACTGGCTGGTATTTTGGGTCTGACTTCCAAGATGTAAGGCGTACTTTTATACATGATTTCCTGTTTCCGCTATGCGCATTGGGCAAGCTGCCCAGCACGGCTAAAAATTTAATATTGGGGCCCCAACGGTGAATGGATGGTGTGATGCTGCCTCTATGCTAAAAGCAGCGTAAAGGCTCATCTTGGTCTTGTGCAAGATACATCTATGCATCTCGATTAAGCCCTAACGCGTAACGTTTAGAATAATCGAGCCACAAAATCAGATTATATAACAGCATATTCGTCATCACTACCATTTCCATAAATCCCCTTCCTCTAAAATTATTTTTAGAGGTGCCATAATGCAATTAAACATTAGATTCAATTTTGCTTTGCAGATTAACGATTGGAGAATTCATGAAAAAAACAACACCAATTGAGCTTGCTCGGCAGGCATTGATGCAACTTTCCAATGACAAGATCCCACCAACGCCGGATAACTATCGCAGTGTTTATGACAAGATAGCAGGAGTTGTGTCTGCAGATCATTCTGTAATTCTTAATAGATCTCTGGAAAAAGTTTTATATGAGATGGGCAAGGAAAGCCCCAAGCTGACATTAGTTGCCGAGTCCCTTCAAAAATCGATTGAGAAATCGGATCTGACCGAGTTGGAGGAGTTGCTTCGCAGCCTTCTTTCAACAGGAACTGGTGAGGTCGTTGGAGTGAATTGGACAAAGCTTTTACGCTCCCTTCTAAAGCAATTAGAAATAAATCATGGAAGTCTTAGTCTGAGTAAAAAAATTGAAAAATTGAATCACTTATTAATCAAATTTGCCAATGATCCCAATCAGTTGGGCCAAAAGATGCATATCTTAATCACATCTTGGGGGGAAGGGTCGATAACCGAACAAACTACTGAATTAAATCACACTTCCGAAAAAAATGAATTACGAGCGCAACCTACAATTCAGACAATTGTTCAGTCATCTAAGCCAGGAGCCAATACTGACGATAGTCAGCGGGAAATGGCAATTATTTGGCGCGACATGCTGATCAGAACTATTAATATAGCGGTTGCTCCACAGTTTGCTGATACTTCAGGTGCGACGCAGAGAATAGAAGCGCTGCTAACACGCATGCGCGAATCTCTGACAATAGAAGAAGTGAATGTGCTGAGCGAGGCACTGAAATCTACCTTGCTCCGCGCGGAGTTGCAAAATGATTCGCAGCGTCGAATGCAGGAATTGCTTGTTCAAATGCTGCGTTTGCTGGTTTCCAGCATGGGCGAGATGACTATCGAAGACAAATGGTTACATGGACAGATCAAAATCGTTCAAGAGATTATTTCAAAGCCGATCAATATTGATGCACTTTTCAACGCAGAAAACAGTCTCAAAGAGCTAATCTACAAGCAATCACATATCAAGCCTGGACTCATTGAGGCTAAAGAAGCCATAAAAGCAATGGCAACCACCTTTGTTAGTAATTTGGCAGATATTACAGAGAGTACGGGCAGCTATCAGCTTAAGATCACAAATTATCAGGAGCAAATCACATCGACACATGACATGACCAATTTAAACGCCATCCTTGAAAATTTGGTAGGCGATATAAGGAAGATGAGTGTGGATGCGAAACGCAATCTTACAGCCTTCAAAGAAACCCAGAAAAAAGTGGACGAAGCAGAGAATAAAATAAATGACCTCACTACAAAGCTTGATTACATAAGTGAAGTTGCGCACCAAGATTTTTTAACAGGGGCGTTGAATAGACGTGGTATGGAAGCAGCACTGGCGCAAGAATTCGAAAGGGCTGATAGACATACCACGCCATTGACTCTTGCAATGTTGGATATTGACCATTTCAAAAAAATAAATGATACCTTGGGACATTCGACCGGTGATATGGCGCTTACGCACTTGGTTAAAGTTGTTAAGAGCATAATACGTAATACTGATGTACTGGCCCGCTACGGAGGTGAAGAATTCATTATTCTTCTTCCTGGTACAAAGGAAGAAGATGCAATAAAAATAATTCAAGGGGTGCAGCGCGATCTCACCAAAAATTTCTTTTTGCATAATAACGAGCGCGTGCTAATTACGTTCAGCGCAGGTGTGGCAGAGCGTTTTTTGAATGAGGCAATCGATGAGGTATTGCCACGAGCTGATGCTGCACTTTATCGGGCCAAGCAGGCTGGGCGCAATCGAGTGATCGGCGCGTCAGAGCTTAAGCAGTAGTCTTGTTTTATGATGCATAGTGGTAGCACTATTTTCCGCATAGAACGGCTCAAGTTTATCCATAAACAAAATGCTTCACTTATCCTTGCCAATCATTACATATGCCAGATAAATAGAGTGGAATGATGCAGATCATCTACTTGCACGGTTTCATGGTGTGTTTGTTCAAGTATGCTAAAGGTACTGCTGATAAAGAT
>JBKJQT010000268.1:0-3061 GCA_046593855.1 Candidatus Nitrotoga sp.
CGATTAGGTAAGATTTATTTTGTATTAACAGCCAATTAGCCCGTTCTATCTCCCCGCTATATGGAACACAAAATTGATACCCAGGTATAGTTCATAAAAAATTAGACCTCCGGCTCATTGTTTTACTCGTGACTAAAAAATCAATCAAATGATATAAAACATGGGCGTTCTCCCATAAATCTGGTGAATGGAGTCTGATATCGACCAGCGACATACTTGGAGCGGTAATGAAAATTGATCAATTGTTAAAAGTCGTCGGTATCTCTTCTTCGACCAGTACCTCGCTACTACTGTTGCTCCAAAAACTGGTGAATTAATGGCAAAGATGGAAATTAAACGCTGGTGGTGGCTATTGCTAATTGTCATCGTGATTTGGTTTGGCACTTTGGAATACCGCAAGCTGATAAAGCCGGACGAAGGACGTTACGCCGAAATTCCGCGCGAAATGATAGTGAGTGGCGACTGGGTGACGCCGCGCCTGAACGACCTAAAATATTTCGAGAAACCCCCGCTGCAATATTGGGCGACTGCGACCGCTTATACCTTGTTTGGTGAGCATCAATGGACGTCACGTTTGTGGCCTGCATTGACCGGTTTTGCTGGGTTGTTATTGGTGTGGTTTGCCGGTACACGTTTGTTCGGGCGCGAAGCAGGACAGTATGCGACCCTTATTCTTGGGAGCAGTTTGTTATATGTGGCGATCGGGCATATCAATACGCTTGATATGGGTGTCACGTTTTTCCTAACCCTTGGCATTGTCGGCCTCTTACTTGGTCAGCAGACCGGAACAGATCCGCGTACCCGGCGCAATTGGCTCTATTGCGCATGGACGGCATTGGGTTTGGCAGTATTGAGCAAGGGGCTGATAGGGCTAGTGCTGCCAGCTGCCGCGTTGGTGATTTATTCTGTGTTGCAGCGCGATCTAACACCATGGAAACGTCTTAATCTAGTGACGGGGCTATTACTGTTTCTGTTTGTCACTGCGCCATGGTTTATTCTGGTGATGAAAGCCAATCCAGAATTCTTCGAGCGTTTCTTCATCTACGAGCACTACACGCGATTTTCTACCAAGGATTTGGGGCGTTATCAACCTTGGTATTATTTTATTCCCATCCTGCTGGCAGGCATGTTGCCGTGGACTATTTTAATGTTGGATACCTTGCTACGCACTTGGAAAGGGTCGGTGTATATCGGCACGGCGTTTAACCCGGAACGATTTCTACTAATATGGGTGGTGTTCATTTATGCCTTCTTTTCGGTGTCTGGATCAAAACTACCGTCGTATTTGCTGCCGATGTTTCCGGCTCTGGCATTGTTAATGGGCAAACGGCTGGCCGAGATGCGCGAGCGATTATTACTGTGGCAACTCGCTCCTGTCCTGCTAGTGCCGATGGCAACATTGGGCTTCGTACCATTTACACATCTACTGGCAGAGACACCGCTAAAAATAGAAATGTATCGCGATTACGCAACTTGGGCCGTGGTGGCCGCATTGGTTCTGCTGTTTGGGCTGATCTCCGGCATGGTTTTGCTGGCACGCAGAAAAAAATCTCTAGCGGTTCTGGTGGTGGCATTAAGCTCTCTGATAGGCGTGCAAATTGTTTTATCCGGGCATAATACTGTGGCCAGGTGGCGTTCTGCGTACCATATTGCCGAGTCGATCCGCCCCTATGTCAAGCCCGATATCCCATTGTATTCGGTGGGCACCTACGAGCAAACTCTGCCTTTTTATCTGAAGCGTACCTTCACCTTAGTGGACTATCAGAATGAAATGGCTTTCGGTATTATGCAGGAGCCTCAGCGCTGGATACCAGACATCGCCAGCTTCGCGAAGATATGGGATAAGCAGCCAGCGGCGTTGGCGATTATGCCGGTTCAGTTATACCCGCAACTTACCCGGCAGGGTTTGGCAATGAAGATTATTTTTGAGGACACGCAACACATCGTCGTGAGTAAACCATGAGCCTGATCAGCTTTGGCCTGATTTTCGCTGGCGTGATGCTCAATGTTGCTGCGCAACTCATGATCAAGGCCGGTACCAACAGCATTGGCTATTTTGAATTTAGTCGCAGCAACGTTCTGCCAATCGGTGTGCGTTTTGCCACTGAGCCTCACATCATCGGGGCAATAGCTTGTTATATGCTTAGCGTGGTGATTTGGATATTGGCGCTATCACGCGTGCAGGTCAGTATTGCTTATCCGCTGTTGTCCATGGGGTACGTAGTAAATGTGGTGGCAGCGTGGTGGTTTTTTAACGAATCAATCAACCCGGCTAAAGTGGCCGGCATTAGCGTTATCATTCTGGGCGTCGTCATTATTTCTCGAGCATGAGCGAATTCCTTTCATTTTCTCGCCCATCAATTGATGAGGCTACTATTGCTTCTGTAGCGGAAATCCTGCGTTCCGGCTGGATTACCAGTGGCCCCAAGGTGCAGGAATTTGAGAGGCAACTCTCTGAGTATTTCGGTGGGCGTCCGGTGCGCACCTTCAACTCCGGCACCTGCACCATGGAAATTGCCCTGCGTATTGCGGGTATAGGGCATGGCGGCGAAGTCATCACTACACCGATTTCCTGGGTGGCCACAGCCAACGTCATACTCGAAGTCGGCGCAACCCCAGTGTTCGCTGACGTTGATCCGGTCACACGTAACATTGATCTGGACAAGGTTGAGGCGGCGATCACGCCGCGCACCAAGGCAATCATTCCGGTCTATCTGGCGGGCAAACCGGTGGATATGGATCGCCTCTATAAGATAGCTGCCAGACACAAATTGCGCGTAATCGAAGACGCCGCGCAAGCAATTGGTTCAACATGGCAAGGCAAGCCCATCGGCTCGTTCGGTGATTTCGTTTCGTTCAGCTTCCAGGCCAACAAAAATATCACCACCTCGGAAGGAGGCTGTCTGGTGCTGAACAACGCAGAGGAAGCCGCACTCGCCGAAAAGTATCGGCTGCAAGGTGTCACGCGGAGCGGGTACGACGGCATCGAAGTGGACGTACTGGGCGGCAAATTCAACATGACCGACATCGCCGCCGCCATCGGTTTGGGTCAGTTCGCTCA
>JBKJQT010000010.1:0-5749 GCA_046593855.1 Candidatus Nitrotoga sp.
AAACCATCTTCACCGGCAAAGGTGCGCGCCGTGACTCGTAACGGAAAGCCAAAACGGTAAAGATGGTTTGCTCAATATTGGACGCGAGGTGGAAATGTCCGGGCCGATTCACGATAAGGGCGTGTTCATTTTGCAGAACTACCTGTCCGCTTTATTTGCCCATATAGCACCGCTTGCGCTTAATGCATCAATTGTGTTTGAACAGGACTATTACGGGGTAGAGGGTGATTCTGCTTCCTGTGCCGAACTTTACGTTTTACTTTCATCCTTGTCGGGCTTGCCTCTCAAGCAAGGTATCGCGGTTACCGGCGCGGTCAATCAGCACGGCGAAGTATTGCCGGTGGGTGGAATTAACGAAAAAATAGAGGGTTACTTTCGTGTCTGCGAAACGGCCGGATTGGACGGAAGCCAAGGCGTGCTGATTCCACACCGTAATCGCCGGAATCTAATGTTGGAACACAAGGTCATCGCAGCCGTCGCTAAAGGTTTATTTCATATCTACACTGCAGAGCATACCAACGAAGGCATAGAACTGCTTACCGGTTTCCCGGTCGGCATCGCGAACGGAACGGGCAATTATCCTTATGACAGTGTGCTGGGCCACGCCCAGAAAACCTTACTCGCCTATCGCCGTGCCTGTCAGGTGCAGGAACATCCGAAGGAAGGACGCAAGCATTTGCGTTGAATAACGGGAGCAAGCTTCAAAGGTACTCATACAGTGCGTCTTTAGATTTTATGGATATCAGCACTGGGCACAAAGCTTCCGATACATACCGACCCTGTTGTCCGGAAGATTCGCTGACCTGACTTCAATTATCCACTCACCAGCACTACGGCCTTCGCTATTCAGACATAAGGGGGGGTTTAGTCAAAAATAAGCAATTTGCTTATTCGTCTTTTTTAGGTATCACCTTAAAATGTGACCGTCACCGGATAATATTAAACGATTGATACTTGGAGGTAATACATGTCAGGTAAAGTTGTAAGGGTGATCGCGAGGATCACTGCTCAGCGAGATAAGGTTGAAGAACTTAGATTCGTATTGCTGGGTCTTGTTGAACCCACGCGATTAGAAAAGAGTTGCGTCAGCTACCAGCTTGTACAAGATAAAACCGACCTCGCTGAGTTTGGCTTATAGAGTCGGCAATCAAATATAGATTGATTAGAACACCCGGACTCCGGCCTTCGCGTGTGTAGCGAATCGTACTATTTAATGGCCGACTCTATAAGCCAAACGTAGAGAGAAACTGAAAATTGTTGTCTATGTCATCGGCTTGGGAAGTTGTATTGAATACTGCATTGAAAATTGGCATCGTCGGTATCGGACACGTCGGCAGCACCACCGCCTACTCGCTAGTGTTACAGGGGGTGGGTAGCGAATTGGTGCTGGTCGATCAAAATCGCGCACTGGCCGAAGCGCATGTGATGGATATCCTGCATGCGACCCCTTTTTCCCATCCGGCTCACCTTCACAGTGGGGATTTTTCCGATCTGGCCGGATGTGGATTAGTGATCATAGCAGCGGGTGTCGGCCAACTGCCGGGTGAAACGCGCATGCAGCTGCTGCAAAGGAATGCCGCCATCTTTGTGGACATTGTGCCGAGGATCGTGCGACACGCGGCAGATGCCATTCTGCTGGTGGCGACCAACCCGCTTGACGTGATGACGCAAATCACACACAGGCTGGCCGGTTTACCGGCAGGCCGGGTACTCGGGAGCGGAACCATCCTCGACACCGCACGCTTTCGTGCGCTGCTTGGTGAGTTATGCAAGGTTTCACCGAGTTCGGTGCATGCGTATGTGCTGGGCGAGCACGGCGATTCAGAAGTGCTGCTTTGGTCCGGCGCCGAGATAGCGGGCATCCCGCTGGAACAGTTTGCCGCTTCATGCGGCTGTCTGTTGACGGTAGATTTTAAAAAACAAGTTGACCACAGCGTACGCCGCGCCGCTTACCGCATCATCGATGGCAAAGGCGCTACGTATTATGGGATCGGTGCCGCGCTTGCACGTTTGAGCCGCTGCATTCTTTATGACGAACGCACGGTGTTTACCGCTTGTTCGGTGGTGCCGGAGGTCGAAGGCGTGACTGATGTCGCGCTTTCCCTGCCGCTGGTAATCGGACAAACGGGGATTCAAGCCACGCTCCGGCCCCCGATGAATCAGGATGAAAGAAAAGCACTGCATGACAGTGCGTTGTTGATTAAAAGTAGTGCCGCCAGCCTGGGGTATTGAGGGATTGCCTTTGACGCGGTGGCCCAGCAAGCCATCCACAAAATGTTTCATTGCAAGCATGAGATCAATTTTTCGCGGTTTGCACCATCACTCCAAAAGCACACCCCATGTATAATCGTAAATGTGTGAAAATAGCGACTGCAAATCGGGCATTTAAATAAATCCTAATACTAAAGGCGACAAATTGGTACAACCTAATTTTCAATTCGAAAAGCGTCAAAAAGAGTTAGCCAAGAAAAAAAAGAAAGAAGAAAAAAAGCAGCGAAAATTAGAAGATAAAGCCCCGTCTTCCTCAGACCAGTCCGGTCACGCTAACGATGAAAGCTCGTCCACCTAAATCAGTACAGTACAGTTTTCGGTGGTTGGCTTGTCGGTAAAGCGCGAGAGTGATGCCTGATACCTACACTGATTGCCCAAAGTGCGGATACAAGTTACCGCAATCGTTACCGAGCAATGCCGCATGCCCTGCCTGCGGCATTTATTTTTTAAAGTGGCAATCAGTGACAGAAGTCCCCGTGACCTACGATGCTGACCCGCACATGACCACTCTTAGTTGGCGCAAGCGCACACAGGATTTTCTCACGCCCAAGAAACAGATGGATGAGCCATCTTTCTATGGGTGTTGTCTGCTACTCGTTCTCCTGACAGGGTGGAGTTGGAGGCTAATTGCTTATGATTACCGCAGCGGTGAGATTAGCGGTTCCTTCATGCACAACATTCTACTTCCCATCCACGAGGCTGGACACGTTTTGTTTATGCCCTTCGGCCAGTGGCTCACCATCCTCAGCGGCAGCCTGTTCCAGCTAGCATTACCCGGCGGGATTGCCATCGCTTTTATCTGGAAAAATCGCGACAACTTCGGTGCAGCGATCGGACTATGGTGGTCAAGTGTCAGCTTGATAGACCTTGCACCCTACATTTATGATGCACTGCGACCGCAATTAATTTTGCTCGGAGGTAGCGTCGGCGAAGACGGCCCGCACGATTGGATATATTTACTCGACAGCTTGGGTCAGCGGCCCAATGCTCAGCACTGGGGCGCGCTGGCGCATACGCTTGGCGGCTTGGTTATGCTAGTCGCGCTGAGTTGGGCAAGTGCTGTGTTGTGGCGGCAACGATTGAAATTAAGCGAGTCGTTTAGCGCCAACTAGTGGCGCTCAATGTCCGCGAGGGGATGGTACTTTTAGCAACACCCGTTCCACTTGCGCACTGTCATTCCCATCGCCCAACCATACCTGTCCATCCTGAATGGTGCATTGCAACTGCATGTTGCGCTGAGCCAGCTTGGCGATGGCGCGTGTACTTTCTATTGGCAGGTTAATCACGCTCAGATTCTTGAGCCGTTCGAATTGACTGCTGTTTTGTGCAAACCACATATCTGCGACGCGACCGCCATAGGTGTAAACAATCACCTGATTAGAGCGGCCGCAGGCTTTACGTATTAGTTTTTCATCGGGAAGCCCGACGTCTATCCACAACTCAATCGCACCCGTTAAATCTTTCCGCCACAAATCCGCCTCATCATCAGCGGTCATTCCCTGGCCGAACTCTAGATATTCATGGGCATGTAACGCAAAGGCTAACAACCGCACCATCATGCGCTCGTCTGTTTCAGAAGGGTGCCGTGCAAGAGTAAGCGCGTGATCCTGGTAATAGTGACGCTCCATGTCCGCGATTTGCAGATTGGCTTTGAAGATGATTGCTTTAATAGCCATATAGCTCCTGGATCCGTCTCATGCAGAAGTAGGCTCCTGCCAAATTATTCTATCACCCGGCCACGCATACTTTTAGTTGCACCATGCTTGGCTTTGCTGTCCATACGCTTTTTCTGCGAACTACGCGTAGGTTTTGTCGCACGACGGACGGTGGGCAGTACCGCGATACTTTGCACCAACTCTTTCAAACGTCGCAATGCCTCACCACGGTTCATTTCCTGACTGCGAAATTCCTGCGCCTTGATAATCACCATACCGTCTTTGGTGATACGGTGATCGCGAAGTTCAAGGAGCCGCGCTTTGAATGCTTCTGGTAACGATGAGGCATTGATGTCGAAACGCAGATGCACAGCGCTGGAAACCTTGTTGACGTTCTGTCCGCCCGCTCCTTGGGCACGCACGGCGGTTAACTCGATCTCATGATCAGCAATGGTAACGTTGTGGGAGATATACAACATGAAAATTATGCAAGCACTGTGATGCGCACATCGCCCAAGGTCACCACTGACCCTGCACGTATTTTGCAGGTTTTGCGCAACTCCACCTGCCCATCCACCGATACCACCCCTTCCGCGACCAGTACCTTACCCGCTCCGCCGCTATCGCACACGCCAACCATTTTAAGCAGTTGGTTTAGCTCGATAAATTTGCCATTAATTTTGAATTCAAATTGTTGCATGTTTACCTATTTTAAAAAAATGAGAGCTACGAATTAATTTTCTTCGGGTTCAGTTTACTTTCTGTCCTCACTTCTTCCGAGTATGGCTTCGTTGTTCAATTAAACTGTCAATCGCACGCTTACCAAAAACTAGCGAAACCTCGTGAAGCACGTCTGGATGAGATAATTCATTCCATGTTTTAAACGTGAAATGTTCGATGGAGAATCCGTCTTCCCTCTGGCGGAATATCCACAATCCACGCCTTGCAGCTAAAGCTAACACTATTGCACGCAGCCGCAATCCATAAGATTTTGCTTGGACGAATGTTTCCTTCAATTCTTTATTTGTACTGATGTCTAATTTGCATTCAATCAGTGCTACAGCACTTTCCTCTCCGGGGCGGGGGTCAGCCCCAAACACGTAGTCTGGGTAGTTGCGCTCACCGCGACCCATCCTCACTGGAAACTGCCGAATCCAATCATTTTCAGTAAACCCGAGTTTTCTTAATAACGGTTCCACGAGTTTTGTTTCTACGGCGCGTTCGTTTTCAAGTTGGGCGTTATAAAATTCTTCCGCCACAGGTGACTGTGGTAATTGTGATGGATCGAACCCTTGCTTGCGCAGTAAATCAATGATTGCGGCATATTCCTCGACAGTAAACGGCGTTCCACTGGCACCCTGAAAATGTGCGCGAACAGACGATTTCTTGCCCAGCAAAGGGTGTTTTGAAAATTCCGCAAAAGGAATGGGCGTAATTTTTATCGGTTGTCCAACGCGGATCGTCGAATAGTAATAAAAGAACGGATCATTGAATCCTTCATCCAATGCACGCCAAACCGAATGCAGGTAGCTTCTTGGTGAGGCGCACCAAAGCAGAACAATGTCTCCACGCCGTGTTTCCAAATTTCCTTGCCAATGACTAACTGATTTTTCATCTGCTGTGTCCAACCACTCAAAATCTCCATTGTTTCCGACTCCTCCTATAGAAAACCAAATACGGGAAGGCCGCGACAATTCGCCATCAGGACGAGGAGCGAGGTTTTTTGGAGCAAAGTCATAGAGGAAAGCATTGAGTTCCTGTGGTGAAAGCTCATGGCGCTTGCGAAAGTCGTAAAGCGATCGATTAATGGCGAGGTAATACAA
>JBKJQT010000052.1:0-4096 GCA_046593855.1 Candidatus Nitrotoga sp.
ATTAAGGGCCATCAGCACATTGGCAGGTTGGCTTGCCCATGATTACTCGGACAAATTCGATGAAGAGGGTAAAGAACAGATCGGTCTGCTCATTAAAAGGGTATACCGTATGGATAATCTGATTAATGGTATTTTGCAATACTCGCGATTAGGCCAAGTGAAAGAAAAGATCGTGACGGTCGACCTCAACCAGCTAGTGCGGGACGTGATTGACCTGCTTTCGCCACCGGACAATATTGTGATCAGCATAGAAAATACTTTGCCAACCGTCATGGCAGAACCGACCCGCATCGAGCAGGTATTTCAAAATTTGCTCTCCAATGCCATCAAATTCATGGATAAACCGCACGGCGAAATTAGCATCGTTTGTAGTTCGGAGGAAAAGCACTGGCAATTTCTAATCGCCGACAATGGGCCAGGTATTGAGTTTCGACATTTTGAACGAATCTTCCAGATGTTCCAGACCTTGGTGCCGCGCGACCGGGTGGAAGGTACTGGCATCGGCCTTTCCCTGGTGAAAAAAATTGTGGAAATGTACGGTGGTAAGATATGGTTGGAGTCTAAAATAGGTGAGGGAAGCAAGTTTTTTTTCACGATGCCCAAAACTGTAATAACAACAAGTGAAATTAAGGAATAAAGAAGATTATGAGGATTACCAACAAACCTATTCTCCTGGTGGAAGATGATAATGTGGACACCATGACAGTTATTCGCGCTTTAAAAGACATTCACGTAACAAATCCATTGGTACGGCAGGAAAACGGCGAAGAGGCTCTGAATTATTTACGCGATTCTAACAACGACAAGCCATGCATTATCTTGCTTGATTTAAATATGCCCATCATGAACGGTATCGAGTTTTTGCAGGTAATAAAGAATGATGACCAATTAAAAGTCATTCCGGTGGTTGTGCTGACCACCTCCGAAGAGCAACAGGACAAAGTGAGCAGTTTCAACCTGGGAGTGGCCGGCTTTATGGCCAAACCTGTGGATTACCGACAATTCGTTGAAGTAATGCGTTCGATTGATATCTATTGGACCATCAGTCAGATGCCCTGATGTGCTTGGGCCACAGGGTAAATTTTTAGACTAACAAGGGGCTAATTTTACGATGAAAAATTCTCCTATTCGCATACTTATAGTTGATGATGACTTGGTGGACCGTTTAGCCTGTCGCCGCGCTCTTGCGGAATGCCCGGATTACAAATACGAGCTGACAGAAGCGGAGACCGGACGAGAGGGATTAGAGTCTGCCCGTGCGCAAAAGCCGGACTGTATTTTGCTTGACTACCATATGCCGGATATGAATGGTTTAGAGTTTTTGACTGAGCTGGTCGTTGAAATAGGAGAGATTCCGGTTCCCGTGATGATGCTGACTAGTGCTGACAGAGCTTCAGTCGCGGTTGAGGCCATGCGGCGTGGCGCATGGGATTACATGGTCAAAGACGTGGAGCGGGAATATCTCAAATTGTTACCCACCGTTATTCAGCGCGTGCTGCGAGAGAGGGAGATGCGGACGGACAAGAAACTGACAGAAGACAAGCTGCTCCAAGCCGAGGCAAAATACCGCAACCTGGTAGAGCAAATCCCGGCAATTACCTATATCGCAGCGCTGGACGATGCCAATCAAGTTCTCTACATCAGCCCACAAATCAAGGTATTGGATTTTACTCCGGAACAATGGCTGGAAACTCCAGAAATGCATCTCGCCCAGATTCATCCAGAAGACCGCACACGCGTGTTAAATGAACTGACAAAAAGCCGCGCCAACGGTACTCCCCTGCGTTGTGAATATCGCCTCATTTCCCGCGATGGGACAGTTTTTTGGTTTCGCGATGAAGCAAGCGTTGTGCGGGATGAGACGGGGCGCTCGCTCTTTCTGCAGGGCATTCTGGTTGATATCACCGAAAGTAAACAGATAGAGGCTGAATTGCGGCAGCACCGCTGGCGTCTTGAGGAACTGGTGGCGAAGCGCACCGATGAACTGGCGGAAGCGAATAAACATCTGCGCCAGGATATTGTGGAACGCAAGCGAGTTCAAGCAGAACTAACCAACGCCAAGGCAGTAGCAGAAAAAGCCAATCTTGCAAAGTCGAGTTTTCTTTCCAGTATGAGCCATGAATTGCGCACACCGCTCAATGCCATTCTTGGTTTTGCCCAGTTGTTGGAAATCGGCTCACCTACGCCAACGCCCAGCCAGATGGCAAGGCTTAAAGAGATTCTTCATGGAGGATGGTATTTACTGGATCTGATCAACGAAATTCTGGATCTCGCGACAATTGAGTCCGGCAATATTGCGCTTAACCTAGAATCGGTATCTCTTGCTGAAGTCCTATCCGAATGTGAGGCTATGATCGCACTTCAGGCACAGCAACATGGCATTCAGTTGATTTTCCCCAAGTTCGATAGCCCTTTGACTGTCAAGGCAGATCGGACTCGGTTAAAGCAGGCTTTAATCAACCTGCTATCCAACGCGATTAAATACAATCGCGAGCAGGGAACGGTCGAGGTGAAATGCGTCAAGGATACTGCGGAGTACGTTCGTATCAGCGTTCAGGATACGGGGGATGGAATATCCCCAGAAAAATTGACGCAACTTTTCCAGCCATTCAATCGTCTGGGTCAAGAAAATGGAACTGTCGAAGGGACGGGCATTGGTCTGGCGGTGACGAAGGAATTGATCGAATTGATGGGAGGTTCAATCGGTGTGGACAGCACCGTCGGAGTGGGCACCGTATTCTGGTTTGAGTTAATCTCAGTTATGGAACCTCAACTTGCCCTGGATGGATGCAAATCTCAGGAGCTTACTCCTAAAACCTATGCCCGCACCCAGCAGTACACCCTGCTGTACTTTGAAGATAATCCGGTCAATTCATCATTAATCAAGGAGCTAATTGAAGAGGATCGTCCAGATATACACTTGTTGATCGCGGCTAACGGCACGCTCGGTATCGAGCTGGCACGCATTCATCTGCCAGATGTGATTCTTATGGATATCGCGTTGCCCGATATCAACGGAATCGAAGCCATGAAGATTCTTCTCAAAGATCCATCGACAATGCATATTCCCATTGTTGCACTGACCGCCGATGCCATGCCCCATCAAATTTTGACGGGGATGGAGGCCGGATTTTTTCGCTATATTTGCAAGCCCTTTGAATTCAAGGAATTAATGTTTGTAATCGACGAGGCATTAGATTTTCTGAATAGTAGATTAGCCAGTACGAGTAAAACAAAAGAAATTGAGGGCTAATTCCCCGATGGTTGGGGTGAAAAATGCCAGCCAGCAGAGCATATTCAACAGTTGTTATAGCAAGCGAGTTTGTGTGTACTGTTTGTCATAAATCCTCCTATAGCTTATTAACTCTTCATTTCAGTACCACCACCAATATCAAGGTAGATAGAGTAATGGCCAGTAAAACACACACATAGATCAAAATCTTGATTCGAACTTGTAAAACTTTGATTGCATTAACGACCAGTGCATTTTGTTCGGCAAGTGACTTGATTAATTTGGCTGATGAGTTATGGTCAGAATTCAATTCAATTACCTTCGCCTGAAGATGAAGAACGCGATTGTCTAAATTTGTGAGCCCTTCAGCATCGAAAGAGATTATCGTTGACGAAGTGTCAGCCATAGGTTGGCTATTTGTTTCAACCTTTGCCGCAGTAAAAAGGCGTTTCGCACCTTTAACCATGCCCGGCGCCGCTTCCAACAAATCTTTCCAGGGTATGACGCTCAGCGCGTTAATCCAACCTATAGCCAAAATGTTTCCTCCTGTTTCGTATATATAGCAATATGATTAACCATACTACCAGCAGATAGCACTGTCTGAATAAAATACCCTAGAGCAGGTAATTTTTCTAAGGTTTTATTAAAGTATTTTATTATAAATAGAAATTCTGGTACGCAATTGCCTGTAAAAAGCTCAAGATTTAAAAATCCCGCTTCATAATTTAGCGACACCAAAGCGATAGGGGAAGGTATTGATTATTTCTGGCATTGCACACAATAAAAACTTGATCGCTGTCCTTGCCGAATCTGCTTGATGGTCGTGTTACATGCACGACAAGTCTCGGTCGCACGGCCATACAC